>JAQUQV010000061.1 GCA_028715905.1 Kiritimatiellia bacterium | reverse complement strand
AAATTAAAGAAAATGACGCTTATTCCATTATTACGCGGTCAGCTTCTGCCAGCATGATCATAATCAGAAAATATTTGCAATAAAATCCTGCGCTTCTTGCGCAGAATTTTATTGATAACTGTTTAATTGACAAAACAGGTTAAAAAGCCGCGCCGGCCGAAAAACTGAAACAGGGAAAAAAATTTGAGTCCAGCGTTTCCAATGTGGCGCCATCGCTTCCACAGAATTTATAACGTCGGTAGACGGGCGTGGCAACCGATATTTTAACAAACGCGATCCTTCCGAATCGGCGGGTAAGGGCGGTGAGAATGGGAATGGAACGGTCAATGAAAAGGCCGTCGGGCAATTGCGAGCGGCCGTTCATGCGGTAGATGCGGTTTTCAAAATTACCTCCGACATCAAACAGCCAGCGTTTGTTCCCCATGCAGTCATATGAAAAAGTCAGGCCCTGGGCGGTGCGCAGTGTCAGACGGTCGTTGATTTGCCAGTCAATCCCGGGGATGGGCAAAAAGAGCGCCTTGTCTTCCAGGTGTGTGCGCGCGATAACTCCAAGCTGCCAGGCGAACGATTTGTTCACCTGCCGGCGCACGGCCATGAGCCCGCCATAGGTCATGCCGTCGTTCCAGGCGGCGCGGTTTTCCGTTGAGAAAGTAATGTCTCCGACCGCAAAGAGAGACCACCGTTCATCCAGGCGGCGTCTGGCTATCAGGCCGAAGCGGGTAACGGCCAGGTGCATGGAGCCGATTTCGGAGATGGAAGACGGATTCAGATCAAGGTTGTATTGGCTGAATTCGCGCTCAAACGATCCGCTTAGGGCAGTATTTGTGCCGAATGGAACATCAAGCCCCAGGAGTAATGATTCTCTTGTTGCTTTTGCATATCCGCCCCCGTCTTTCAAGGTGTTTTCCAGGTCGGTCCCGGCGCCGATGGTCAGGGCGCCGTGAACGCGTGGTTTGACCGGCCGGGCGAGCGTTTCAATTGCTTTCAATTCCAGGGTTTGGCCGGCATCCTGGTCAATGATAATGCCGTTGGTGTTCTGGGCGGGCGAAATTACCGGAAGGGAAAAGGAAATCAAGGCGGCGCATAACAGATGCGGGCCGGTCTGTCTCAATCCCGGCATAGCGCCTTCCAGACGCGATAAAGCTCGCTCACACTCCAGGCCTGCGCGTCGCAACCGCGCAAAGTGTGCGGATAATCGCCGTCGCAGATTTCGGGAATATGGCCGAGACAGCCGCGGTTGAGCAGGCGCAGACTGCTGTTGAGATAAGCAAGCGCCGTTGTCCGCCCCTCCGGGCTGTAATGCGCCGCCCAGGCCTCGCAGAACGAAGGGAACATCCATGTCCAGGCCGTGCCGTTGTGGTAAGCGGGCTTGCGGCGGGTGTCCTCGTCGCCTTCGTATCTGCCCCAGTAGGGATTTTTCGGGTCATTGAGCTTTTGGCCGTTCAATTCAACCGGCAGGGGATGCTTGACCGGCCGGCAGGCCAGCGAACGGATTGCGCCGGGAACAAGCAGGCGGGAGCAGGACGATAAAGTTTCAGCGTAAATGTTTTCCGGCCCGGCCGCCGCCGGTCCGGAATGAACCAAACCCAGGGTGAGAGCGAGGAGCTGATTGGGCCGCAGGGCGTCGTCGGCTTTCGCTTTGTCCGCCGGTGTCCCCCGCGCGGCGTGCAGACAATCGGAGAAAAACCCGTCCTCTTTGCGCCAGTAAAATTTAAGGACCGATTCGCGGACTAAGCCGGCCAGGTCGTTCCATTGGCGCTCGCCCGTAATTTCCGCCAGGAATTCAAGGGCGGCAAACCATAAGGCCTGGATTTCAATGGGGTAGCCCTCGCGCGGCGTGCCGGCGGGAAAGCTGGTGTCCATCCATGTGAAATGGGAAGGGCTGAACACCAGGCCGCTTTCCGAATCAACAACAATGCCGTTGGGGGTGCCTTTGCGGTAAGACAGAGCGATGGAGCGCAAAACCTCAAGCAGCGGCCTCCGGCCATGCGAAGCGCCCGGCCGGCTGCATTTTTCATTGAGCCAATCATGCCGGCCCAGGGTCTTTTTTAAATCGGCGCAGGCGATAAAAAGCCAGAGGGGGGCGTCGGAGCAGTCGCGGTTGCCCGCGTTATCGCCGATGATCATATTGGGCAGGGTGCCGTCCTGCTCAAAAGAGGCGAACTGACGGATGATGCCGAGCGCCTCATCGGTCAGGCCGGCGGCGATCATACCGCGGCAAAAGATGAGCGTATCGCGCCCCCAGTCCAGGAACCACGGGTAGCCGGCAATCACGGTTTTCTGTTCTCCGCGACGGACGACGAACTGTTTCAGCGCCTGCTCCAGGGCGTTTAAGACGTTTTCTTCCTCCGGAAAATGTTCGTTATGCGCGCGGCGCGGCGGAAGAGCCTCAACTTCCCCGGGCTCCTGCGGCGTAACAATCCGGGCGGAGAGAGCGATTTCATCCCCGCCTTTCAGTTCGCCCTGGAAATATCCCGGGCTGAACAAATCGGAGGCCGCATCCAGTCCGCGTTCGGCTTCAACGGGATGATGAACCATGTATTGCCACTCCGGCTCGGAACGAAATTCGCTTTTGGATGCATTCACTTTTAACCGGCGTTCCGGGGCGGGCGCAAAGATAAATCCGTCGGCCTGCGGTTGCACGGCCTGCCGGAATGAATTTTCTGGACCGAGGAAAGCCTTGGTATTCTCGTGAAAGCTCCGGTCCTCTATATCCGGCCGGATGATGATGCGCACGGGCTCGGAATCTCCCAGGCAATGGCCATGGGCGGCGGCCGGCGCTCTGCGGAAGGAAAGCCGGACAGCGTTCAATCCGGCCGGCATGGAAGCGTTGGCCTCAAGAAAAACCATTTTGCCGTAGCCGAACGGGACCCGGAACTGCCAGCGGGCGTGCTCCGCGCCGGCGGCAAACTGTTCCAGGCGGTCAATGGTAATATCCTGCGAATAGCCGTGATAGACCAGCCAAACCCGGCAGCGGGTCAGCATCACGCGCCGGTCCTCGGGATGGTCGGCGCTGAGATTGCCGGCCAAGAGAGCGTCGTATTTGCTGTAGATTTCCCCCCAGCGCACGGCGGCGCGCAGCATGCCGCCACGGCCGTTGGCGCCCAGGAAAATCAAATTATGAGGAGACAACTCATCGCGCCGGAATACCCGCCTCACCCGCATTTTGCCCGGCTCGGGCAGGTAGAGAATATGGCCCCGGGCGTGCCGGGTTCCTTCCGGGGCATAGACGGAAAAATCAAGCGTGCGGGAAAGAAAATTTTCGGGCGGCGGCCGCGGCATGAAGAGCGCAAAATATTTTCCGTCCGCCTGCCGGAGTGCTTCCTGCTGATTCAGGACGTTCAGCCTTTCCCGGAGCTGAACGCGGAAAGGAACCGGAGCGCTGACAAGGATAAAATAATCGGGCGGAATCATGACTTCGCGCCGGATATCGTCCGGCCAGTTCCATTCCACGATTTTTTCTTCGCCCTGGCGGCGGTGCAGTCTGCGGCAGAAGGCGCGCGGGTCTTCCGCCAGCTCCGCCGCCATTTTATCGGGGTCAAGCGCTGTGATGTCGTTGATACCGTTCAGCGCGGAAAACGCTGCCAACGCTCTGGCGCGAAGCTGTTGGAGCCTGATTTGCCGGCAGGCGGACGGCGGCTGTTTCCCGGCCTCAAGGACGAGGCACATATCGCCGGCGTCCGGCGTCAGGCAGAGCGCTTCGCCCGGGGAGAGCTCCAGCGTATTTTCCTTTGCGGCGGCGGAAAACTCCCTTCCGCTTAAAAGGTCGGTCAGGCGCGCCGCGCGCAGTTGCGCATCGTCCTCCGACCAGACCGCCGGCTGGGGGGATTTATCGTCCAGATTGACGAGCGCCAGCAGTTTTTTGCCGGTCGGCGGATGATGGCGCAGGAGCGCGATGGCGCTGCCGCCGCCGCGTTGAATAAGTTTAAGGCGGGCGCCATTGAAAAACGCGGGGTGGGAGCTTAAAATACAGTTCAGGCGGGCGATAAAATCAACCTGGTTGACGGGGCTGTTCCAGTTCAAAGAGGTTTTTTTATGCACGTCAATTTTTTCGGCGGCGAACCATTCAACCCCGCTGGCAAAAGCAAAAGCGCCGTTGCTGGAGCAAAGCGCCGAAAGCGCGGTGCGCATTTTTGCGTACACATGGGAGCGGGCGGCGAGGCGGTTGTTATCGTGCGTTTCCGCGAAGTGCATCAGGAGGCCGTCGCCGGCCGAGACGCGGGCGGCGAAGGAAAGATAATTGGCAATCTGGGCGCGGTCGTAATTCTGGAAGAGCTCCGAATAAGCCCAGTTCAGGCTGGAGATGTTCAACAGCGATCTGGTTGTTTCCATCGGGCCGCCCAGCCCTTCCAGCAGAAAAACCGTGTCCGGAAACTCGCGGCGGACCGAGGAAACGATAAACTCCCAGGCCGAAACGGGGATCATGTAGCCGGCATCGCAGCGGAAACCGTCCACGCCCCGCCGACACCAGGTCAGGAAGACCTCGGCCAGGTAGTTCCACAACGCGGGCCGTTTATAATCAAGCTCGGCCAGATCGGCCCAGATTGCGCCCCAGGCGCCGGGCGAACGGATGGAGCCATCCGGCCCGCGCACCAGCCATTCGGGATGAAGCGTGTGGATTTTGGCGGCCCAGCCGGTGTGATTGATGGCGATATCCAGAAACAGTTTTGCGCCGCGGGCATGGACGGCGTCAACAAGCTCGGCAAATTGTTCCATGGGCGTGGCCTTGCGGTCAAATTCGGCGTAAGCGGGGTCAACGTCCATAAAATCCAGCGCGGCGTAGGGACTGCCGAATTCGCCCATCCGGCCGTAGACCGTGGGCGTCGGATGGATGGGCAGGAGCATGACGATCCGGCATTTCAGATCTCCCGCGATGAAATCCAGCCGGCGGACAAGGTCGCGGAATGTGCCGGAAGGCGGAATGACCGCAAACCCGATATCTTCCAGCAGAAGGCATTTTTTATACTGGGCGTAATCTTTACAGGAGCGATCCGGCCGCCGCTCCGGACCGAAAAGGCGCACAAAGGCATTGTAAAGAGTGTTGTTGCAGCAATATTCGGCGGGGTGCACGTTAATGGCAACATTATCCCCCGGAGGCCAGACCGGGACGCCGGCGCCTTCCGGCAGAAAAAAAGACTTGGCTTCAAAATGGCCGACTTCGGTCAGAGGCAGGGTGAGATAATAGGTCTCGTCTTCACCGGATAGCATGGGGATATCAAACCAGTCCTCGGCGAGTCTTTTCTGGCGCAGGGTGGTTTCGGCGATCACGGCCAGGCGGGCCGTGTCCACGTGCCCGATGTTCGTTCTCAGCCAGGCGCGGCCCTTGCTTCCCGGCGGGACGCGCAGAGTGAAGGCAATGGCATCTCCGCAGAACGCCAGGATATGCTCGCCGGGATGGGGGGTTTGTTCCATATTAAACACAGACAGACGCCAGAATCCAGAATAAGAAAGCTTGCATAGCAATGATGTCTATCCAGAATGCTGCCTGCCAAATTCTGTCTTCTTCCGCATTGTTGCCGCGGCAGGGCTGAAAATCAAGCCTGATTTTAAAACACGGAAGCGCGAATATTCCTTCCAGTTGAAATTTTCAAGGCGGCCGTAGATCCGCGCCCCAAGGATGCTTTCGTTCCGGAAGCAAAAAGGCGCGGAGCGCATAACGGCTGATAATTGATGTTGTTATCCGGCCGTGAATAAATATTATGTCCGGGAAACGGTGTGTTTCACCGCAGAATCGGCAGATATTCTGCCGGAATATCCGGAGGAAGGAAAGGATGTTTTGATATGACACGGCGGGAAAGACTCATGAATGCTCTGCGCGGGGAGCCGGTGGACCGGCCCGCCGTGAATTTTTATGAAATAAACGGGACGGAAGACGTTTCCGGCGGCGATCCTTTCAACATTTATTCGCACCCGTCCTGGAAACCTCTCATTGAACTGGCCCGCGACAAGACCGACCGGACCGTAATGCGGAGCGTTCCTTTCAGGGACAAACAACCCGATCCGACGGCGGAATTGACCGCAACCGCCACCGAGCATGATTCCCGCGGCAACCGCTTCACCACCTTTACCCTGCGGGCCGGAACGCGGCTCCTGACCCGCCGCACAAAACGCGATCCGGATATAAATACGGTCTGGACGCTTGAACATCTCCTCAAAAACGAGGAGGATGCGCGCGCTTATCTGGAACTGCCGGAGCCGCAATTTTCGGGCACGCCGGATATTCAGAAAATTTTGGAGCTGGAGCGCGAGCTGGGTGAAACCGGCATTGTCATGATTGACACCCCGGACCCGCTTTGCATGGCCGCCGAGCTTTTCAGCATGGAACAGTTCACCGTTATCGCCATGACCGCGCCGGAACTGTTTCATCGTTTGCTGGAAAGGTTTGCCCGCTTGGTACAGCCGCGGACCGAAGTGGTTGCCAAGGCTTTGCCCGGAAGGCTGTGGCGCATAGTCGGTCCGGAATATGCCGCGCCGCCCTATCTGCCGCCGCATCTTTTTTATGAATACGTTGTGAAATATGACCGGCCGATGGTGGAAGCGATCCAGAAACACGGCGGGTTTGCGCGCCTTCACGCGCACGGCCGGATTAAGGATATTCTGGATCATATCGCCGCCACCGGCTGTATGGGGCTTGACCCGATAGAGCCGCCCCCGCAGGGCGACGTGGAGCTTAAGTATGTCCGCGAAAAATACGGCGATCAATTCGTGCTCTTCGGCAACCTTGAGGCCAATGACCTGGAAAATCTGGAAACGGCTGATTTTATGCTGAAAATTGAGCGCGCCGTCCGCGAGGGCGCTTCCGGAAAAGGCCGCGGTTTTGTGCTGATGCCTTCCGCCTGCCCCTACGGCCGCGTCCTGTCGCGGAAAACCCTGGCCAATTATGAAAAAATGGCGGCGATGATCGCGCAGTGAGTTCAAATTAGGTCCGCCAAAAGCGGCAACTGTATTTGATAGACGCAGGAGCCGCATCCCCATGCGGCGATTCCAAACACCAGATGCATCACCGAACAGGGGTTCGTCTCCTACCCCCGATTTTGCGCAACTGTTATTTTTCGCATGTAGGGGGCGTGCTTGTCGCGCCCCTTCAGAGGGCTTCGACGAGCGAAGCCCCTACAAAAAACAGGGAACAGCGCCTGAATTCTTTGTAAAAAATTCGCGCGGCGACTGGCCGGTCATGCGCCGGAAGACGGTGCTGAAATAATTGCCGTCCCCGAATCCGCAGGCGTAAGCCACCTCGGTTACGTTCCGCCGGCCGGACCTGAACATGAATTTTGCCCGATTGATCCGCCGTTCCATCACCAATGTTTTGAAATCCTTGCCGGTAACCTGGCGTATGATCCGGCCGAGATAATAGGGATGGACTTTCAACTGCCGCGCCAAATCCTTCAGGCGCGTCCTGTCATGATAATGGTTCTGGATAAACAGCATCGTAACATCGCGATAGAACTGCAAAGGTTTCTGTTTTGACAGCCGGTGCCCGGCGCGCACCCATTCTTCAATGGTCAGCAGGATGACGTCGCGCAGTAAACGCGCATATTGCCGCAGTTTTTTCTTTAACACATCCGAGACAACCGGCAAATCCGGGCCGTGATAGACACGGCCTCCCGCGGGTTTCAGTCCCGCGGCGCTTCGCAAACAGCCGAGAAATAAAACGCCCAATAGCTCACTTTTGAAAAACACAGGCTGAATCCATTCCCAGATACCCAGCGGACAGACGGACTCAAATGGTTTTCCGTTCTCCGCCCGTTGATATGATTGCTTTTTGTCGGCCATACATTGCGCCAGGTGTCCGTTGAGTTTGGCAAATTCACAGTAAGGGCTGTGATGAATATATTGGTCCGGATGCAAGCGGAGCATTGGAATTTCGTTCGTTATCCCGCGCAAATCCGCAAAACTGACCACGGCGCCGGTTTGGTTTTCAATCCAGGCCATCAGGTCCGAAATATTGATTTTCTCATGTGTCTCCATAAAGACCAAATCTTTGTTTTTTTAAGATAATAATTGAAATTATTCAAGGTTTTGTAAAGCCAAATCTGTTATTTTCTCCCGTTAAAGAGAACAAATCATCTTGCCTGGACCGGTTCAGGAGAAAGGAAAAAAACATGTCCTCAAAAGAAAACATTGTTTTCAAGAAAAACCTGCCGGTGCGTTATTTCCCCGATATCCTCGTGGCGGGCGGCGGGCCGGCCGGCGTGGCCGCCGCGCTGACCGCGGCCCGGCAGGGTTGTTCCGTGCGCCTGGTTGAAGCGCACAGCTGCCTGGGCGGCATGGGCACGGCCGGCATGGTGCCGGCCTTTATGCAGTTTACCGACGGCGTTAATTTTCTGGCCGGCGGCATCGGGCGGGAAATCCTGGACGCGTTGCAAAAGGCCAACGGGACAATCCGAGCCGGCATTCTGCCGCTCGCATCTTCCAGCGGAACGGAAATCAAGGCGGAAGTCCTGAAACGGGTCTACGACGCCCTGTTGACGGAATCCGGAACGGCATTTACTTTTCATTCCAGGCTCGTTGACGTGATCGCGGAAAACGGGTGTGTGCGCGAAGCGGTTTGCGCCGGAAAGTCGGGCCTTTTCGCCGTCCGGGCAAAGGTGTTCATTGACGGCACGGGCGACGGCGACCTGGCCGCATTCGCCGGCGCCCCTTACGAAAAAGGCGATGCGGAAGGCAACATGATGCCCGGCACGCTCTGTTCTTTATGGGCGGGCATAGACTGGGAAAAAGTTGAAAAAGGCGGACTGGGCGCGGGCAACCGCCGGATTGAGGAGGCTTTCAAAGACAAAATTTTCACGCTGGAAGACCGCCATCTGCCCGGCATGTGCCGGGTCGGCGGCACGCTCGGCGGCGGCAATATCGGCCACACTTTCAATCTGGACGGGACTGACGAAGAATCGCTGACTGCGGCCTACCTGTGGGGGAGAAAATCTTTGCGGGAATACGAACGTTATTACAAGGAATATTTACAGGGATTTGAAAATATGGAGCTTGTCGCCACCGGTTCCTTGCTTGGAGTGCGCGAGACCCGGCGCATTGCCGGGGACTATATCCTGAACGTCAACGATTTCAAATCGCGCGCCGTATTTAAGGATGAAATCGGCCGTTACTCTTACCCGGTTGACATTCATATCGCCAGGCCGGACAAGGAAAGTTACGAGAAATTCACAAAAGAGATTGCTTCCCTGCGCCTGGGGCCGGGCGAGAGCTACGGCATTCCTTATCGGATCCTTACACCGAAGAAACTGGCCAACGTGCTGGTGGCCGGCCGGTGCGTCAGCGCCGACCGGGCCGTGCAGGCCTCCATCCGGGTCATGCCCGGTTGTTACATCACCGGCCAGGCGGCCGGCATGGCCGCCGCGCTGATGGTTCAGCGTCAAACGGACTGCCGCGGCGTGGACGTCAGCGAACTGCAGTCCCGGCTGAAGGTTATGGGGGCGTTCCTGCCGAATGCGTGAAGATTGTGCCGGCACAACGCCGACCGCGAGCGGGTAACGGATATCCGGAGTAAGCCGGATACTTCATATGTGAATTTATTGCATGCGCAAGGTATCAGAATATTACGGCCGGATCAAACAAAATCTATGCCGCCCGAATTTTCTTGCTTATTCCATTTCCTCCGCTTGCCAGCAGATTGAAAAAGCCGCTGACTTTTGCGCTTTTATTGTTACAGGACTGAAAAACGGCTCAAAAGACGCTGCTTTTTGATCAGGCGTATCCCAAACCGCGAAACCGGCAAACAATGATGCCGGATCAGTTTTCATGGTAATTGAAAACTTCCCGTTGCTTGAAACAAAAACAGCTTCAGTCTCCGTTATTGCGGCCGGAGCATCCGGAATGTGAAAAAGTTTTTTCATCTTCATTGCGGCTTCTTCCTTTCCGGGCACGGCAAAAAGCATGTTTTTTTCGTATTTCCTGCTGAAAAACACCTTTTCAGACTGCTTTTTCATGATTACAGATCCGCAGTCGGGCAAATTATGGTAGCGGAAACCCGCAATCAAGTCCTCCATTCCAGTTTCAGCGGAAGCATTGTTAACAAGTTCCGTTTTGATTTTTAAAGATGAACAATCGTTGCCGACTTCAACCCGCTGACGGATAAGGAGACCGCTCAAAGTTTGGCATTCTTGTATCCTGATCTGATGTTCGGCAAAGACAATTATTCCCGAGCCGCCGGGCTCAATTTTTTTGACCTGATAGCTGGACAACGGAAAAAAGACAGGCTCCCAGAAAGCGGGAACACCGAGCCCCAGTTCGCCATCAGAGGCCACCCATTCCCGTTTGTTTATTTTCCATTCTTTCACCGCCATGCCGTTAAGACCGAGGAGAAGCTCATTGCCGCCGGAGGCGAATTTCAACTGCTGCTCTCCGCCAGGACCGGCAACGGGCGTGCAGGAAAGTTTGCCATTTGCGAGCGCCTTCAATTCCAGTTTATGATTTTCCGCAACATTCTTCTTGTCATTCTTTTTTTCCATTTCGGCGGCTTTGGTTATATCGGGAAGACATTCGTTCATCGCCGCAACTACGTCCGATTGCATAATTCTTCTGCCGTAATCCGTATTTTCTTTGTGCGGTTCAATCACGAAAAACACCCAGCGCAACGCTCCCGCATGAAGGAGTATCCCTTTTTCCAATTCGGCGGCGCTGAGAAAATCATTTCTTTCTCCGGCAAAATAGCATTTTTTGTCCGGTGCCGTCACGATATACCCGGTGTCTCCGCCAAGTCCTTTGACCGCAAGTTTAAAAAATACATTGCCCTTTTCCCAGAAATTGCCGACGGCAATCATACATTTTCCGCCAAGCGCGTATCCGACGGATTGCAGCGTCGGCATATCCGGCAAATCAGGCAAGAATCGCCGCTCCCCTGCAAATATCGGTTCCGGGTAGGGGGTCGCGGGACTAAGGCCGATCCCGTCAAGGCGGTTGCCCTTGAACACATACTCCTCATATTCGCCGATTAAGCCGGAAGTTTTGGCATATGCGGCCCAATAACGATTATCATAACCCTTGGGGAAATGATAAAGTGCGGAGGACTTGTAACGATTAAGGAAAAAACTTAAAATATCCATGCTGATCGCTTCGGGCTGTGTTACCCATTGCTCGCCGTAAGGCTGGTATCCCGTAGGAAAAGCGATAAGTTCTGGCTTTCGGACAGTGTCCGGAAAATTTTTATCGGCGAACTCCCTGACTTTTCGGGCTATAGCAAAAGTCTTCAAGTTCGCGCCCCTGGTATAAAAATAAGGCTTGCAGGAATGCCAGGATGGATACGGCCCCCACGGATCGATATATTTCAAGTCGGCGGCATAATCCAACGGATCATATTCAGCGCCGAACTCATCCCGGCCCTTCTTTGAATCAGCCATAGTCACCCATGATATTTCAGGCACAAAGCCGATTTTTCCCGAGGTAAACAAATCCACCGCCTTGTTAAGCGTCTTTACCACTTCGGCATGCTGAAAACTCCTGAATTTTTTCCATAATTTATTATATTTTTTGCCGCCCAGCATTTCCCGGGGCCACGCGGCTTTCACCTCATCCTCTGGAATTTTGCTGTATTTAATGAATTCGGCGCGGCAGTTTTCGCAGAAACACCCCTTGCCGGCAAAGTGGTAAGGCTCCCAGTTTACAACTAGCCCGTCAAAGCCTTTAAGTTTTTCCTCCAGATAAGGCAATACCGATTTTTTGAAATATTCGCTCTCTTGGTAAACGGCAACGGGACAGGTGCCATACTTAAGATGGTTTGAAGCATGCTTCACAATCGTCTGGAATCTGGCGTATTCGGGCTTGTCTTCTATTTTAAGAGGAACAGGATTTATGTAATAACCGTCTCTTACAGGGAACACAGATAATACGGTTTTTATTCCGTCGTGTCTGTAAACCTCCGCCTGCATCGGGTCAAGATAGCCGGCAACAATTCCCGTCCCGGCATTCCTGACAAACCGTCCGAGCAGTTCTTTATTTTCCGCGCCCGGATAAGCCATGTGATTCCAGACATAAAAACCATTCATGAAAATGGAAGGCTTTTTGCCCGTCATTTTTATTGACGGAATGACTTTCAAATGAAAGCTCTTTTTTTCGCTTACCGGAGTGTCCCCGTCCATTACCTGGTAAGATCCATCTCCTAAAACCGTGAACGCATCAGCGTTTGCAAAGAGGAGCATGGAATAATCCCGGCTTTCGTCATAACCGTCAGTCTGGAGGGGCCGCAGTCGCACACTGCTCATATCTATTTTATGAATTTTGTAGGCCTTGCCGCCAATGGTTTTCCCGTCGGAAGAAATGAGTTTCAAATTTTTTCCGACGCCTCTTATCTGGACGGCTTCGGGGAGTTCCACGCACAACACCGGAGATGAAAGCTTGAACTGTTCCTTGGGAATATTGCGCTTCCAGGAAAACATCATTATCGCCGGATCGTTCTGAGAAAGGCAAAAAACATTGTCCAGAAATGCCATGGGCATAATTGTTGCTTCAACCGGCATAAGGCTGGTATTTTTAGCAACGCCGCTTCCGGGGGTCTGCCCAAAACGCCGGTCGGAAATTTCCTGAAAGTCAAAGGTAACTCCGCCCTTATCAAACACTTCCTTTTTGCGCGCATCGTTTTTATCGCACGACGCAAATAACCACACTGAACTGATCATCACTATTACCCTTGCAGCTTTCTTGATCATGAAATATCCCTCTCTCTAGTTTTTTTATGTTTGGCCGCGCGCTTTGGTCTAGGACCCGCCGCCTGTTTACCCCCCCCCCTCGTGGATGCGCTCAAAGGCGCCCATGTCCACCCAGCCGTAGCGGATGCGCGCGCGCCCGTCAAAGTCAACCGAGTTGGTCATCCACATAATGCCTCTCCGCCATACATTGCGCCGCCAGCAATAATCCGCAGATAACCGCCGTTTTTTGAAGAGTGAACATATTTGAACCCTCCTCCTCTATCATTCATAGTTATATATCCTTATTATTTTAATAATGCATCAAAAAACAAGTCCGGTCAAGAAGAAAAAATAAAAAATCGTAAGGTCTCAGTTGTGCGGGTGGATATTTATTTGTTGCCCCTCCCCGCACATGCGGGCGGAAAACGCCACACCCTTCTCCGTCGAAATGACTTCGCAGGGCAGGCTGTGGCGCGCTACAGTTATTTGCACCCGCATAAACTTATACGCCAGACAAGAAATATCTGGACAGACCGCAGGCTTGCGTTTATGCTTCTTCTATTCACGCGGAAGTGATTCAGCGGCAGAATCTCATGGCGCTGTAGCGCCGTGAACATGCGGCATGAAACACTGGTTTTGCGAAATCTGTCCGGCATTTTGCGGGAGTAATTCAGTGGCAGAATGTCAGCTTCCCAAGCTGAACGTCG
>JAQUQV010000060.1 GCA_028715905.1 Kiritimatiellia bacterium | reverse complement strand
ATGGCCATTACAGCGCAGCCCACCGTGAAGAAGCAAGAAGATGATCCTTACGGATCAGGGGGAAGAAGAGAAAAACAGGGAACTTTCACACCGGCGGAAGAAGATACATTCCAAACCGGCGTTCACACACAATCACGCAAGCGCAAGAAAAGAACATAAGCGAAAAACGAGAAAATAGAGATATCGTTTAACCCGCATGAATAAAGGACTAAACGTGCATTTGAACCAATAATAAAATGGTACCCCGGGCGGGATTTGAACCCACGACCTGCGGATTAGGAATCCGCCGCTCTGTCCAGCTGAGCTACCGGAGTATGATCAATATTGACAGCAATTTTGCGCTGTTTTGGCAAATCCGTTTTCAACCTATCAGCCATTTTGCAACTCATTTTGCTACGCTTTTTTCTTGCAAACCCCGTTTTATCTGCTACGCTGTATTCTGAAACAGATGGAAACATAAACTAACGGAGGTTTTATGGCAAGAGTTTTCAAGCGACCGGGAAGTGACTTTTATTATGGCCGGTTCAAACTGGACGGCAAAGAAGTTTGGTTTTCCACCAAGAGCACAGACCGCAAGCAAGCCCAGGAAATTGCCGACGGCAAGGCAAAGGCCGCGCGCGGCAAAATCAGCACAGACGATTATTTCAATGGGCTGCTTGTCCTGCTGGCCCGTATGCCGCAAGACGATCAGGACGCGAAGCGCAACGAATACGCCAAGCGGCTGATGCAGGGGCAATCCTCTACCCTGAAAATCGCGGATGCCTGGCAAGAATGGCTTGATTCACCGCTCAAGGGAAATCCAAGCGCGATCACTATCCGCGGCTATGATGCGATATGGCGAAGGTTTTTAAGGTGGATACGTAAACGCGCGGTTGAATACATGCATGAAATTACCGAGACTCACGCGCAGGACTATATTTCCGACTTGTGGAAATCGCGTGTCGCCCCGCGCACGTTCAACGGCCACGCAAAGTTTTTGAAAAGCATGTTTCGTGTTCTGCGCGTCAAAGCCGGTCTGATTGAAAACGTGTGGGATAATATCAAGACCATGGATAAAGAAACCCAGGGCCGGGAAAACTTTACGCCGGAAGAACTCGTTACCCTTTGCGCCAAGGCCACGGGTTCAATCAGGTATATGCTCGGGCTTGGACTTTATACCGGCATGAGACTGGGCGACGTGGTAAATCTGAAATGGGACAATATCGGCAAAGACAGCATTGTGATCATACCGTCAAAGACAAAGCGCAAAGGGAAAAAAATCACATTGCCGATTCATCCCGTTTTGAAAACCCTGCTGAACGAATTACGGAAGCAAACCGGCAATGAGGGGTATCTCTTTCCTGATGAACATAACACCCATCAAAAAGATGATTCAGCCGTGTCAAAGCGGTTTCAAAGATTCCTTGAAGATTGCGGCATTATTACCACCGAGGAAGGCGGTGTCCACCGGCGCAAGGCGGTTGTCCGAAAAGGTTTTCACAGCTTGCGGCATAGCTTTGCCAGCCTATGCGCCGCTAATCGAGTTCCGCAAGTGGCAATCCAAGACCTTGTAGGGCATGGATCACCAGCCATGACCGCGCTTTATTCCCATGCCGATTTTGAACAAAAAAAGGATGCTATCAATTCCCTGCCGGCTATCTCGTTTACAAACGATAAAACAGGGAAAGAAGATAAAACCAGAGGCGTAAACATAGAACTTGCGAAGTCTGCACTAAACCGTGTTCGGGCTTGCGGTAATAATTGCCATTGACCATTGAAAGCCGCAGGGCAGGCAAGTAGCTGAAACAACCGTGATTCACCTTTCTTATTATCCGGTCCGGTATCCGGCGGTCCGTCCACAAGCGACTTTAATCTTCTGTGCTCCTGCCCGCGGCGAAAAATAATATCCACCCATTTTTAAAAATGGATATTGACAATTTTGTTAGCGCCTGAAATGTCAAAAGCCGTGATGAAAAGCAAGAAAATAATGCTGGGTAAGGATGATGTGAGATGAAGCATATGCGCGGTATGCGCGAGGGCGGCAACGGGCCAGATGAGCCGGAATCGCCGCATGGGGATGCGGTTCGTCCGGAATCGCCGCATGGGGATGCGGCTCCTACGTCTCTCAAATACAGTTGCCGCTCCTGCGGTTTAATTCACTGCAAAATCTGCGAACGGCGGAGCGAAAGAGCAACCCGGAATTACCGGAATATGACGAATTCAGCAAGAGATGGAATTTGGTCGGTTTCAAAAAACGATGCGGAGTGATGGGGCGTTCTTCTTGTGAACCTCTCTATAAAGAACGGGCTGAAATTCTTAGAAACTGGGACGAAGCAGTTTTACAGCAGGTGCTTGCGGTAGAAAGCGCTCGTTCATATAAAGACCGCCTGAAACCAGCGACACCGAAAGAGCGGAAGGAAGCTGAAAGAATCCTGAAAAAACACGTGGCCAATCTGCCTGCGACAGAGGAAGAAGAACCCGCCTGGTGGCGGGGTGTTGAAGGTGCCATGCTTGAAAACCGCGATGAGTATCTTGCCGCAAGCGCGGCCATCTTCACGACGGTCCCGAAGGTCGATGCCAAGCAAAGAACAAAATCCCCGCGAATCGCTCCGGCAACGGAAAAACAATCTTCAAATGTTTTCCGTGAAACCGGCGAAGTCTGGGAAATCTGTTTCAAAGGCGGTAACCGTCAGCGCCTTATCAATCCGCTCCAGAATACGCCGTCTTTCACGATAATCAACGTTACCGACAATCACGCGCAAGGCCGGACTTAAATGTTGCTGATAAATCATCTTTTGCAAATCAAAAAACAAGCCTCGTTTACCTCGGAGAGGATCGCGAACAAACCGCCATGACTTGTTCTGATAATTACCGAAAATTACTGGACATTGTCGAGGAGATGACTATCCTGAATATAGTTTTATTGAAACAGCATCACGACCCGATCAAGCTCGTCGCGACGAAAACAGGAAGGTTAAAAAATCCGAAAAAAAATTCGGCAAGTTGAATTATAAAACGCGTTTTTGGAGTATTTTACCGTTTTTTGCATCTTATATCGTGTCCCAGATCGGAAGATGAACCTTTATTGACAGGCCTTTCCCCCCTTCGGGACAAGCCCTAACTAAGCGCCATTCAGACTTGACCCCAATCCCCTGAAATCATCCAAATCTCCGCCCGCCGTGTTTAAACGGAACTATCTTTTTGCCGCGTTGGCGGTTTGACTTAAAATTTTTTGGCACGCCTTGAGCGTGATATTTTCTAAGGCCGGCGCAAAAGGGAAACAATAGTATATTTTCGGGGCTAAATAGGCGGCATAATCGTCGGGATTGTCGTAGGCTTCTTTAACCGGCCAATACCCGGTGTTGCCGTTGCCGTACCCAACCGTCATGAGCGCCGGGAATTGCGCGCGGAGCTTCAGCCCGTATTCGCAAAAAATTTCGCCGGGCAGCGCAATCAGACTCATACCGCCTATTTGCATGGCCTGGATAGGCGCATTTCCAAGATACGGATGAGCGCCTAAACCGTCAAGCTTTTCGCGCGCAGATTGATGCCATTCGCTGACAAATTTATGCCATGCTTCATTTTCTCTTTTGGAATGCCACGTCTCGTATTCGCGCGCCAGCGCGTTTTTATCCGGCGGCATTTCAAGCGGAAGCGATATTCTGTCCTCAATTGCCGTCAACCTGAACGGGTCCTTGGCTTGTCCCCGTTGTGCAATTGCCGATAAATGACGCTTCAGAATCGCTCCATACAGAAGCAAGTCGTCCGTTGTGCCCGCGCCCCATTTGTTTAGATTGGAAACGGGGTCAATATCTCCGCAAAATCCCTGAAAACAAATACACCGGTAGCCGTTCGCTTCCATGGCCCTTGCTGCCGCGCCAGGCCAGTCGGCCGAGAGCGCTGTGTTCGCGCCCAGCGTCACCGCATGGCAGGAATAAGAAAATATGCAAATGGGGAATTCGGTCCGGTTTAATATGATAGCAGAAACCTTCGGATCAACCGGCTGGAATGAATGGAACCGGCGGTTAAAGCCGAGCGGTTCCGCATATTCCGCTCCCGAGAGGACCTGGCATGACTGGCGGTCAAACGCCGCGCGGCGCGCCGTTTCTTGAATTAATTCTGGAAGACGGGCGGCATATTCCGGCGTCAGTTCCCCGCAACCGCGCAGAAATTCCGAAGCCGGCCCCGAATGCGTGTGGGTGCACGCCAAAAGCACGTTACTCATGGGAATGCGATGCTCGGCGGCTATTGCCTTGCGAATGCGGTCTGATGTTTCCAGGTCAAGCCCGATCAAATCGCAGGCGATCATAACCAACGTTGTCTTGCCGTCGGAAAGCCAAACAGCCCTGGCCTTTAAATCGTCTAAAACCGATTCGGCGCGGCGGTTGCGATATAATCCGTATCCGCATAGCTCCACGCCCAGGGGAGGATTGATGACGGTTTCGCTATAGCCGGCGGCGGTATCATGCAGAGATTCTGATAAATCAGGCACGACTTAATTCCTCTCTATGTTCCCATACTTTCGCGATGGCTCTGATTATGTCCTTAATATCGGTTTGTTCGGCCAATAGCGCCGTATGTTTAATCCAACATGCTTCGCGGCACATTTGTTCGGTATTGGGGCAATAAACCTGCGCATAATCCATGTTTTTTCCATAATAGGGACAGGAAAGCGGGCAATGGCGCGGCCCGGCGCCGTGGTGCCTTTGAAACAGCGGGTTTTTATACAGGGGGAGCGGGTAACCCTCCCAAACCGGTATGCCTTCCGCCCTCAATGTTTTAAGAAAGGTTTCCCGGCTGGCGCCGTTCCAGGCTTCTTTTATGAACCGGAACATGTAAATATGATAAGACCGGCGGGTAACCCGCGGGTCATTTTTAAACAGCGCGATGCCGGGAATATTCCGCAGGCCCTGGTCCAATATGGCCGCGTTTTTCTCCCGTTTGAGCGTTTGCGCTTTCAGCCGGGTCAATTGCCCCAGTAAAATTGCCGCCTGTAATTCCGTTATGCGCAAATTACTGCCAAGCAGATAGTGTTCATAAAACGGTTTGTTTTTGCCGCGGCCGCAGTTGGAATAACTTCTGGCTGTGTCGGCGATTTTTTCGTTGTCGGTGAGGAGGATGCCGCCTTCGCCGGAGGTGATGTTTTTGCTCATTTGAAAACTGAAAACTCCGCAATCACCCAGCGCGCCCGTGCCCTTCCCCTTCCATTGGCTGCCCCAACTGTGGCAGGCGTCTTCAATAAGCCGTAATTTGTGCTGGCGGGCCATTACCCTGAAGGCGTCCATATCAACCGGCAAGCCGCCGCAATGCACCGGCACAATGGCCTTGGTTTTCCGGGTTAGGGCCTTTTTAACGGCCGCCACGCTGAGGTTGGCGGTATCCAAATCAATGTCCGCGAAGACCGGAATGGCATTCACCTTCAGGACCGCGCTGGCTGTGGCCATAAAAGTATAAGGCGGCACTATCACTTCATCGCCGGCGCCGATGCCGCAGGCCAGCAGAGCCATCTCAAGCGCGGCCGTTCCATTCGTGCAGGAAACGCCGAATTTCGCATTTTGAAAAGCCGCGTATTTCCTTTCAAACTCCGCCACTTTTTTCCCATACCACCATTGTCCGCTTTCAAAGACTTTTATCAGGCCTTTCGTGTCTTCCTTGGCGATCACCGGCCAGGATGGGAACGGTTTCGTTCGGACGGGTTTTCCTCCGCGCACTGCCAGAGTTTTTTTCATAGTTTGATTTGTCCTCTTTGATGGGATTGATTGTGCACTATTCCCTTTTCCGGGAAAGCCAAGCATGGCATATATCTGCGGCTATTTAAGGGGAAATGCTGATGGATGTCTATAGCTGATCCTGCGATTTTTATGGCGTTTCCTGCAAAAGATGCTTCCTTGAAAGCGCCTTTTTATGAAGTGCGGTTCAGTCGCGCCATGCGGCGATAATCGCCCGGGGTCATGCCGGCAAAGTGTTTAAAATGCCGCATGAACGCGGATAAATCGCTGAATCCCAACTGGTCCGACAGCGTCGACATTTTCATCGCGCAGTCGGTTTCAAGCCGTTGTTGCGCAAGGGCTATGCGGCATTTGAGTTGGTATTGCTTGATGCTCATTTTGACTTGTTGCGTGAAACAATGGCTCAAGTGGCTGGGCGACATGGCCACTGCGGCGGCCACGTCATTCACGGGTAAATGCCTGGAACAGTTGGCCTCAATTATGTCAATTGCTTTGCGAATGCGGCTGTCAATTATCGGTTCTTCCGTTATGCCGCGTTTGGACCGTTTCAGCACGAGCAGAATGTTTTCCAGGTCGTTTGCGATCAGTTGGGAACATGTTGTTTCAGGATGGCGTATTTCGCCGGCTATGATCCGGCACCAGAGCTCGATTTTTTCCATTTCCGGCTCGCTAATCACAACCAAAGGCGGCAGTTTTTGCAATTGCCGGCTGGACATGAACTTGGAAATCAGCGATTGCTCGGCCATTAACAATATAACCTGCTGATATTTATGCGGTTCCGGAAACGATTGATGTTTTTGGCGCGGGCGAACGGCCAAAGCGCAATTATTGTAAAAAGGATAGAACCGGTTGCCGATTAAAAACCGGCCGCTCCCGCGCCGCACAAAATACAGCTCTATGATGGATGAATGCACATGGTAGGAACACGGCCCGGCGCTATTGGTGGAGGTCCAACGGATCAGAAGCGGCGCCTTCGCGTTTTGCCAATTAATTTTTTCAATCGCGGCTATGGAATTCTTCGTTTTCACGGGGCTCATGGGAAAACGCCGGAAAATTTCTACATTCGCAACGCCTTGATTATAGCCGAGGCCACGGATTCATCGGTCAGGCCGTAGCGGCCGCAGAACACATCGTAAGAGCCGTGCGGAATAAAAACGCTGGGCCAGCCGAAACGGCGGAATATGCCCTTGAAATCCATGCCGGCCAGGGCTTCGCCGACAATTGAGCCGAAGCCGCCGTCGGCAACGCCGTTTTCAATGGTAACAATGCATTTCGCCTTGGCGGCCTGGCGGCCCAGCAAATCGCGGTCAAGCGGAACGATAAAGCGGGGATTGACAACGCCCGCTTTTAACCCGGCTTCCTCTAATCTTTGCGCCGCGCGCCGGGCGAGCGGAAGCATATCGCCCAAAGCCCATATCTGGACCGCTTCTCCCTCCGCCAGAACCTCGGCCTTGCCGAATGGTATTTCGGAGAAAGCGGAGGGCATGGCCGCGCCCGGACCGCAGCCGCGCGGGTAACGGATTATGGCCGGCTTCCGCCAGGCAATCGCGGAAAACAGCATGTTGGCCAGTTCGGCTTCGTCTTTCGGCTGGAGCATAATCAGGTTGGGCGCGGCGCGGAAAAGGGCGATATCAAAGACGCCGTGATGGGTCGGGCCGTCGTCGCCGACAAGGCCGGCGCGGTCCAGGCAAAACAGAACCGGCAATTGCTGGAGGCAGACGTCGTGAATGACAAAATCAACGATGCGCTGGGCGAAGGTGGAATAGACCGCGACCACCGGCATAAATCCCTGCGCGGCGAGTCCGGCGGCGAACACGACGGCATGCTCCTCGGCGATGCCGACGTCAAAAAACCGGTTCGGGAATTTCCTGGAAAAATTGACCAGCCCGGTGCCGACCGCCATGGCGGCCGTAATGGCGATGATTTTATCATTTTGTTCCGCCAGCCGTTCCGCGCTCTGGCCGAAGACCTGCGAATAAGTCAGCGAAGCCCCCCGCTTGACGGGGAGCCCGGTTGCGCATTCAAAAGCTCCCGTGCCGTGCCAGATTTCCGGTTCGGCCTCGGCAAAAGCGTATCCTTTGCCCTTCTGGGTGGCGACATGCAAGAGAATGGGTTCGTCTGAATTTGCGGCGATTTCCAGCGATGAAATGATGGTTGGGATATCGTGGCCGTCAATGGGGCCGATGTAGCGCAGTCCGAATTCCTCAAACAAGACGCTCCGCAGAAACAGGCTTTTGATCGCCTCTTCCGTCCGCAGGTAGATATTGCTGAGCCAGGTCATTTTCAGCTTGTGCCGCGCAAAGCGTTCCACCGACGATTTCCAGCGGTTGTATCGCGGGTGCGCCAGCAGGCGGCCGAGGTAGCGGGAAATCGCGCCGACATTGGCGGAAATGGACATTTCGTTGTCGTTGAGGATGACGATCAGCCGGCGGGTTGTGGAGGAAATATTATTCAGGGCCTCAAACGACAGGCCGCAGCCGAGCGCCCCGTCGCCGACAATGGCGACGACATGTTCGCCGCCGTTTTGCATGTCGCGGGCCGCGGCCATGCCGAGGGCCGCGGAAACGGCGGTGCCGGCGTGGCCGGCGCCGAAAGCGTCATACTTGCTTTCATGGCGCGAAAGAAAGCCCGAGATGCCGTTGGTCTGGCGCAGGGTAGGGAATGATTGTCGCCGGCCGGTGAGGATTTTATAGGCGTAGGTCTGATGGCTCACGTCCCAGATTATTTTGTCCCGCGGCGGATTAAAGACTCTCAGGAGGGCGATCGCCAACTCAACGGTTCCGAGGTTGGCCGAGAGATGCCCGCCGGTTGCGCTGACGGTTTTGATGATCAGCTCCCTGATTTCCGCCGCCAGGTCCGGCAAATCCGCGCCCCTGACTTTTTTCAGGTCTTCGGGGGTGTTGATGGTGTTCAGGATGTTGCTCATAAATTATGCAAAAATTGTGCAATGTTCGGGCAAAAAAATGGTCAACGCCGGCCCTTTAACCAGCCCTGCGCGCGGTACCAGCGGGTCGTTTCCGCCAGCCCTTCTTCATTGGTGTAACGCATAGTATAGTCAAGTTTTTCCTTTAATTTGCGCGTGTCAAAGGAGCGGTCCTTTGTGAAAAACGCCATCCGTCTCCGGTGAATGGGCGGTTCTATTCCTAGTTTCCGGCAGATTTTTTCGCAGAGGTCCGCGGCGGCAAAAAGCGGCGCGGCCGGCAGGCGCACTGTTTTGAAATGTGTTCCCAGTTCGCGGGCGATTATTTCCGCAATCCGTTCCAGCGTCATGCATTCCGGGTTGCCGCATATGAAAACCTCGTTCAGGGCCGCCGGATGAACGGCGGCGAGCATGATGACGTTAGTCAGGTCGTCAACGTGCACCAGGTGATAAAGTCCGCGTTTTGTCCCCGGCAAAAAGAGAAAACGGCGCGAAGCCATCCTGAAAAATTTCAGCAGGCGCGTGTCGCCCGGCCCGTAAATCGCCGCCGGCCGGATCACCGCTGACGGCAGATGGTTGTCTTTCGCGAATTTTCTGAACCACAGCTCGGCTTCGGCCTTGGTGGCCTGATAAATATCGCCGGGATTAAAGGGGTAATTTTCGTCCGCCGGCGGGTTTGATATGTGGCCGTGCACCCCGACCGTGGAGACATGCACGAAACGTTTGAACCCTCCTTGGTTTGCCTCCGCCAGGACGGCTTTGGCCAGCAGCTGCGTGCTTTCAACGTGCACCCGCCGATACATTTCGTCGCCGTGCCTGGCCTCGCGGTAGGCCGCCGCCAGGTGGAAAACATATTGGACGCCCCGGACGGCCTCCGCCGCCACGGCCGCATCATAGACCTGGCCGATGTGCCATTTGATTTTCAAGCCGGCCAGCCGCTGCAGGTCGGATTTTGGCCGCGCAATGGCGCTCACTTCCGCGCCGGCCTGAACCAGCTTGCGGGCAAGCAGCGAGCCGGTAAAACCGGTCGCGCCGGTTACCAGCGCTTTGGAGCCGGCGAAAGCGGTGAATTCGGGTTGAACAATTGCGGGCAAATTTAACCTTCTCTTCTGACGGCCTTAATGATGACCGGCGAGCCCCATTTCCGGGTCAGGCCGTAAAGTTTGCACTTCGTTTCCAGCCAGGCTGAGACCCGCCGGCATTGCAGCCGGCGGTGCAGCACCATCGGCAGAAAAAACTGGCCTTGGCGGGTCGCCACTCCGAATCCGTGCGCTGCGAATTCCCTTTCAATTTCATCGTGCCGGAAAAGTTTGAATGGCCGCGTGTTGCCTTCCAGCCGTTTTTTAAAACCGAACAATCTCCCGGCGGCAAAATTCAGGCTCTGCCCGGCCGGATAATCCATGATGACGGCCTCCCGCGCCACGCGGCATAATTCCGCGATCAGGTCCGGCCAGCGTTCGCAATGGGTCGCCAGGCGGAAGCAGACAACGGCGTCAAACGATTTTGGCGGGTAGGGCAGGCGGATCAAATCAGCCGCTTGAAAGCGGCAGAGGCCGGCTTCAACCAGTCCCTTCAGCGCGCGGCCGCAGGCGTCGGCGCTGCCGGCCACGGTAACCGCAAATCCCTTCCGGCAGAGCGGAACGGCCAGTTGGCCGTGGCCGCCGCCGACGTCAAGGACCGTGGAAACCGCGTTTTTGCCGTGGAAACCGTTTGCGGGGCGCAGTAAAGCGAGGACGATTTTTTCCTGGATTCCGAGCATCCATTCTCCGGCTTGCCCCGCGAACCGGCGGGCATAGTCATCCGAGGCGGTTTCAATATCGGCCGGCTCCGAAAACCAGCCGTTTTGTTCCTGGCCTGAATCAATCATAACTTGCGTTTTTTGCCTCGCGTGAAGCGTTGCCGTATTTTTTGCTTTATGTTGCACGAGAGACGTTTCCCGTTAAGGCGCGGCATTTGGCTGCCGCAATTATTGCTTTCAAGGAAGAGGGGGCTGGCAATACTCAATTGACCACGTCATAGAAAGTGCGGGCCATGAGTTCGTACCCCTGGGCAGTTGGATGCAGTCCGTCATCCTGCAGATAAACGGGGTTCCAGTTGAAAGCGGCTTCCAGGTCCACGACGGTTACGTTGATGGCCGCGGCCATCAGGCGGATATTCGCGTTCACCCTTTCAATGCCGCTGGCTAGCCCGCGGTACGGTCCGCAGGCCGGAGTCAGGGTGGCGATGACCGGGATGGTCTTGTTGTTGACGGCGGCCTGGCAGATGTATTGCAGGTTGTCAATAATGCCGTCCTCGTCGCGCCCCATGATAAGGTCATTGACGCCGAACAAAATCAGCAGGAATCCGGGTTTATAATCGTTGAGAATGTCCAGAACCATGTCGGCCGCTTCCGACGCCTCAACGCCCTCGTATCCCTCGTTGATTACCGAGCGCATCATCATGCCGGCCAGTTTGGTCGGATAATTATCCTTGGCGGCCACTCCGGTTCCGTAGGTGATGCTGTCGCCAAAGGCGACATACAGAATCGGATTGTTGCTGCCGAAATCATGGCCGTCAGCCAGGTGGCTGCTGCTACTCTCGCATCCGGTTGTTGCCAGCAAGAGCGCGAGCGCCGCGGCGCAAAAACATCCGGACGCAAAGAAATGGTTTTTTTGGCGGGAAAACCAGTTTTTCCGAAATTTTATTTTTTTCATTTGGGCACCGTTTCTGCCTTGTTCAGCGTCAATTTTTGCGGGCCTGCCCGGCGTAAAAACGCCCCGCGCCGCGAATGGCGCCCGCGCCGGCCCATGGAAAGCCTCTGTTTGACACAAACAACGCGGAATAGTATAGTAAAAAAAAATGACTGCGCAATGGATAATTGAAAAAAAAAGGGACGGCGGTTGCCTCAGCGGCGAGGAAATCAGCCTTTTTGTGCGCGGTTATGTCAAGGGCGATATCCCGGATTACCAGATGGCGGCCCTGCTGATGGCCGTTGCCATCCGCGGGATGACCTTGGGCGAAACCGTTTCTCTGACGAGGACCATGCTGGAATCAGGTTTGGTTCTTGACCTGACGCCGGTCCGCCGGCCGAAGATTGACAAGCATTCAACGGGCGGCGTCGGCGACAAAATTTCCCTGGTCCTGGCCCCCCTGGTTGCCGCCTGCGGCGCGGCGGCGCCGATGATCGTCGGCCGCGGACTGGGCATCACCGGCGGCACGCTGGATAAACTGGAGGCGATTCCCGGCTGCCGCGGGCGTCTCGGCGCGGCCGAGTTCCGCCGCGTGGTTCACAAATGCGGCTGTGCTATCGCGGGCGCCTCGGAACGGATCGCGCCCGCCGACCGGAAGATTTACGCCCTGCGTGACGCCAGCGGCACTGTTGAATCAATTCCGCTGATCGTCGCCAGCATCCTCAGCAAAAAACTGGCGGCCGGGCTGGACGGAATCGTTTTTGACGTGAAGTGCGGCCGGGGCGCCTTCATGAAAACGCGCCGCGCCGCCGAAAAATTGGCCGAAACCCTGGTCAGCGTAAGCGGGCGTTTCCGCCTGCGCGCCGGCGCCGTTATCACGGACATGAACCAGCCCCTTGGCCGCGCCGTCGGGAACGCGCTGGAAGTGATTGAGGCGGTGGAAACCCTGCGGGGCAGGGGGCCGGCGGATGTCCTTGAATTGACGCTGGCGCTCGGCGTGAAGATGCTCCGGATGGCCGGCCTGGCCTCCTCGGCCGGCGCCGCCCGCCGGACATTGGCCGAAAAAATCAATTCGGGCGAGGCTTTTGAACGTTTTAAACTTATGGTTCGTCTGCAGGGCGGCGACGCCGCCCTGCTGGACCGGCCCGGCAAGCTTGCGCGCGCCGGCGTCAAATGTCCGGTTAAAGCCGTGAAATCCGGTTATGTGCAGAAAGCGGATGCCGAGCTGATTGGCAAAGCATCCGTAATGCTGGGGGCGGGCCGGCGAAGACTTGAAGAACTCATTGATCATTCGGCCGGCTTAATGGTCCTGAAAAAAATCGGAGATTACGCGGAGCGCGGCGAACCGCTGGCCTGGCTTTACGCCAGTTCCGCGGGGCGCCTGGCGGCCGCGCGGGAATTGGCGGCCGCGGCGTTCCGGACAGGAACGAAACGCATTAAACCGCCGAAATTGGTCATGGCCGAATTATGAACTCACAAATCCTTGCCGAGTCGTTGAAAATCGTCCGGCGGCGTTTCAAGGGGGGCCGCCCGGCCTGCGGGTTGATCCTGGGCACCGGCTGGGAAGCGGTTGTGGAATTGTTTGCCGTCAGAAAAAAAATATCCTATGAGCTTCTGCCGGCGCTGGGCAAGACGACCGTGGCCGGCCATGCCGGTCTTTTGCTGCGGGCGGAGCTTTGCGGCATGGAAACATTGATTTTTCAGGGCCGCCGGCACTGGTATGAGGGGTTGGGCTGGGAGCCGGTCGCCCTCCCGGTCTATATTCTGAAAAAACTTGGCGCCGCGGCCGTTGTGCTTACCAATTCCGCCGGCGGTATCCGCGCCGATTTTAAGCCCGGCGCGGTGATGGCCATCAGGGATCATATCAACGCCATGGGAACCAATCCGCTCCATGGCAAACACGATTCTTGCTGGGGCGCAAGGTTTCCGGATCAGACCGCCGTCTATGATCCGCGCCTGCGTTCGCTTTTAAAACGGGCCGCCCGCCGGCATGATGTCCGCTTGCAAGAAGGGGTTTACATCGGCGTGGCCGGGCCGGCCTATGAAACCCCGGCTGAAATCAGGGCCTTCAAAACTATGGGCGCGGACGCGGTCGGCATGTCAACCGTGCCCGAAGCCATTCTGGCCAACGCGGCCGGCTTGCGGGTGGCCGGCTTGTCATTGATCGCCAACCCGGCCGCCGGTCTCGGGCCGGGCGGAAAACTCGCGCACGAAGACGTGCGGGCGGCCGGCCAACGGGCGAAGGAAAACATTAAAACCCTGTTGTTGGAATTCTGGCGGATGATGGCGCGCGAAAAACCCGGTCTGCGTCAAGCTTAACCCCCGCTTATTGTCCCGCTCGTTGCCCTATTCGTTGCCATTGCGGGTTAACGCCTGCGGCCGGCAATTCTACGAATGCGCCCTCCCCCTCGCTTTGCGTGCCCAGCGGGGGGATGGTTTTATTCTTTTTCATGCTTGCGCAGGTTTTCCAGGTCGGTTTCGTCGTGTTCCTTTTCAAGCGCCTTTTCCAGCAAGCTTTCTTCAATGTGGGCTTCTTTAATGACCACCCGGTCGGCTTTTTCCACCAGCGCCACGTCGTCGGCCGAGACATGGCCGATCACGCGGCCGTCGTCCAAAACGTTTATTTCCTTCGCTTGCAGGCGTTTGAACAGCTGGATCAAGCCGACCGTGCCGCCGATGCCGAACCAGAAGGTGGAAACCACCCCGATGATTCCCGAGATGATGAAATTATTGAGGAAGAACCAATTGGCCCACCAGTTGTTGGACCAGGGGCTGAACTTGTTCCAGACAACGATGGCGATAAAACTTCCGAAATGCCAGACAAAGTTCCAGATAAACACCGACCATGCCAGGGCCTTGTCGCCGGTGGTGTACTGGGAGTCAAAACCTATCAATTTTCT
>JAQUQV010000059.1 GCA_028715905.1 Kiritimatiellia bacterium | reverse complement strand
GATGAATTTCAGCGCATGAAGGCGGAGATGCTGGCCCAGATTCGCGATACCTGGACCCCGCCCGTCAAGAAAGTCATCACCGGCCCGCGCGGCGAAAGGGCCGACACCATCATTACCTCGCAGGCCCGCCGGAGACTGCTGGATAAGTTAAACAACATTACCATTGAAAAAATTGATTTCCGGAATGCGAATATCGTGGATGTGATCAGTTACCTTCACCAGCAGAGCGTGGTAAGCGACCGCGATCCCAGCCCCGGTGAAAGAGGCGTAAATCTTATGCTGAATCTGCGCCGGCCGGGCGAAGCCGCCGGCGGAACCGCCGGCCCGCCGGCTGCGCCCGCGGATGATATTTTTGCCGCGGAACAGCCCGCCGGTGCGGCAACCACGGGCGCCATCCCTTCCATTACCTTGACCCTTTCGCGGATTTCCCTCATGCAGGCGTTAAAATATATCACCGAATGTTCGGGGTTGAAATACCGGATTGAGGAAAACGTGGTGGTCATTTTCCCGGCCGATGTCGCTTACGGCGAGCTGGAAACGCGCACTTATAAAGTCCAGCCCTCAATCGTTGAGACTTTCATGGGCGGCGGCGCCGCCGCCGCAACCGGCACGGGCGATATGCTGGAACTGGGTTCCGTGGCGCCCGCCACGGCTGAGCGGCGGGACATGAAGATGTTTTTCGCCAATGCCGGCATTCCTTTCCCCGAGGGCACATCCATCGTTTATATACCGGGGCAAACCCTGCTCATTGTCAAGAACACGTCCGAGAATCTTGAAAACTTTGAACGTCTGCTCAACAAGCTGAATGTGCCGCCCGTGCAGGTTGAAATAGAAGCCCGCTTCGTTGAAATCGGCCAGACGGACCTGGAGGAGCTTGGTTTTGAATGGCTCCTGACCGACAACTGGGAACTGGCCGAAAAACAATCCGGCCTTCCCCCGAGCATGCGCGAGCGCCTCCAGATGAACAAGAACAATGTTACCAAGGGACTGCGCGAACTCACGGTGTCCGGTGGCCAGGCCATTCCGTCCGCCAGCGGCACCATGGGCAGTATCCTCTCGGTCTCCAGCATTCTGACCAATCCGGAGCTGACCGTCATTCTGCATGCCTTGGAACAGAAAACTGGCGCCAATCTTCTTTCCGCTCCGAAAGTAACCACCAAGAGCGGCGCCAGCGCCGAAATCAAGGTCGTGCGGGAGTTGACTTATCCGACCGAATATGAGATTCGCGAGCAGACCATCGCCATCACCACGGCCGCCAGCGACACCCGTTTTATGGTTGTGCCGGGCACTTTTGAATCACGGGACGTGGGCGTCAGCCTGCAGGTTACGCCGACAGTCGGGCCGGATAATGAGACGATTGACCTGGCCATGGTGCCGCAGGTGGTTGAATTGGCGGAATGGATTGATTACGGCTACGACCAGCAGACGCGGGGGGGGGACACGCAGCACCTTGCCCTGAACCAGCCGATTTTTCACAGCCGGTCAATCGTAACCAGTATTTCCATCTGGGACGGTCAGACGGTTGTCATGGGCGGTTTGATCACCGAAGTGCAGGATACTACCGAGGATAAAATCCCGATTGTCGGCGATATCCCGTTGCTTGGTTACCTTTTCCGCAGCAAGACCAGCCAGAGCGTAAAAAAGAACCTGTTGATTTTCGTTACCGCCAACCTTGTTGATCCGGCCGGCAATAAGATTAAAAAAGAAGCCGCGGTCCCGCTGGCAACCGCCGCCGTCACGCCCTGACGCAAGAACCTCTGTAACCTCTGCGCCTGCGGTGAACAACCATGACTTCACGCATTGTCCTCGTTGACGCGCTCGGCATGATTTACCGGGCCTTTTACGCCGTAACCGGTTTGTCAACCGAAGCGGGCCGGCCCACCAATGCCGTTTTTGGCTTTATCCGGATGCTCGGCCAGATTAACCGCGTCTGGCGTCCTACCCATGGGCTGGTGGTTTTTGACGGCGGCATTCCGGAGGAGCGAAAAAAACTGCTCAGCAGTTACAAGGCGCAGCGGCCGCCCATGCCGGATCAACTGCGCGTTCAACTGGAGGACATCCGGGAATATCTGGATGCCGCCGGCATCGGGCGACTGCGGATGGAGGGCAGGGAAGCGGATGATATCCTGGCATCCGCCGCAAAACAGGCGGAAGCGGCCGGCTTTGAAGTCCTGGTGGCCAGCTCGGACAAGGATTTGATGCAGATCACCGGCGGAAACATCGCCCTGATTACTCCCGGAAAAATTGAAAATAGAGTCGGGCCTGAAGAAGTTTATCTGAAAACCGGCGTTCATCCCGCGCAGATCGTTGAATGGCTGGCCCTGACCGGCGACAGCTCGGATAATATTCCCGGAGTGCGCGGGATCGGCGCCAAAACCGCCGCCCGGCTTCTCGGCGAGTGGGGTTCGCTTCAGGGCATCTTTCAGAATCTTGAGCGGCTGAAACCGGAAAGAATGCGCGCCCTTCTGGAAAACTGCCGGGCGGACGTGTTCAGGAATGTTCAAATCATAACCCTGGATAAAAACATCAAATTGCCCCGCCCGGTGGAGGAAACCAAGCTCGCTCTTGCGGATACGGAACGCCTGCGTTCCTTTTATTCCCGGATGGAGTTCCATTCAATGGCGGCGGCGCTGTAAGCAGAATCGGGAATTACCCCGCCCGCTTCGCCCCGAAGTTTCCGCCGCGGCGGATCCGTCAAGTGCGGAAAGCGCAGCGCATGCTTCAGGGCATCGCTTGAGGCGCGGAGATGGAACGCGTCGTGCGTGATGCGTGAAGCGTCGTTCGTCAGACGAGATGCGAGATGCGTTTCACGAGATACGAAAAAAATCTCTGCGGACTCGGTGTTCGCCCGGGCGCAGCGTTTTGGCGGAGACTGGTCTCGGTAAAAATTTTCTTGAAAGATGAGTTGGGCAAAATCAGTTTTATTTTTTTTAATCCTGGCGGCTCTTTTCGCCTCCGGCCTGGCGGTGCGGCGGGCGGTTTTGGCCGCGCAATATGAATGCTACGGGCGGCCCCTGCCTTTTAATCTGGAAAGCGCTTTAAACTTTCGTTATGTGCGCATGCTGGCCGCAACCAACGGCTTGCCGGTTGTTGATCAATCAGTCCAATATCCCGGCGGCGTGGCAGTGCGCCAGACTTATGAAATTGGTTCGGAGCGCATCTGCGCCTTTCTGGCGCGTCTTTTCCCGGAAAGCGTTCCGCTGGATGAGCGCGTGCGCTGGATTTCAGCCCTCTGGTTTTGCCTGGGTATTCCGGCGATGTTTTTATGGATATGGTGGCGGCAGAAGTCGCTCTGGGGGGCGGCGCTGGCCGGCGCCTTTTACGCCTTGTCGCTGGCAAGCGTGATCCGTTCCACCGGCCAGGAAATATCCCATGAAAATTTTGCCCTCCCGCTCTTGATCGCGCATTTTGCGTTGTCCGCCCTGGCCGCCGGAGAAGGGAAACGTTTGCCCGTTTTTATTTGCCTGGCCGCCGCTTCCGCCGTTTTGCTCGCCTGCGCCCTTATGCTCTGGGATTTGATTCAGTTTTACATTATTGTCTGGGTTTTGCTGGGCTTCGTCCGCGTTGTGCGGGGGGATTATTTCCGGCCGGTTCGGCGCCGGTGGCAATGGGGGCTTAACCTGGCCGCGCTGGTCCTGGCCGGACTGCTGAACCCCTATCTCCGCGCCCATGGTTTTGTCTGGTCGCCGGCCATGCTTTTGGCCTATGGTGTGTTGCCGGCCATGTTCTTAACCCCCGGGCCATGGCTGCGTCGCGTTCACGGCTCACCGGGACTCGCCTCGGCGAAGCGCTCTGGCGGAGCTGGGCGGTTCGCCCTGCCCACCCAAAATATGACCGGAATAGGCAGGGCGGACGAATATGAAGTATTTGTAGGAGCCGAACCCCTGTTCGGCGAAAGGCAAAGATCGTCGCATAGGGATGCGACTCCTACAAGACAGAACCACGGGGAAAAGTCGCACTGCTCTTTGCATCCTAATTCAAAACAATGGATTGTTATGTTCCTGCGCGCGGCGCTGGTCCTTTTGCCGGTTCTGATCGGATTCTGGCTGGGGCGGCAATACCTGCAGTCTTATCATCATTTTACGGAGCTTCTCTGGGCCAAGATAATCTTTCTCAATGCCAAGCCGTCCGATCCTTCCCTGCTCACCTTTTCGCAGCGGATTCTCTGGGTGCCGGCCCTTAATTCCGCAACTTTTTCCTTGACAAAAACGCTCTTTCCTTTTAGTCTTCCCTTGTTTTTAGTTTCAGCAGGCATATTCCTGTTCTGTCCCGGTCGGACCTTTGATCCCGAAATCCAGAAGCCGGCATCCAAAAGCCATAACTCTTTATTTGACTGCCTCCGGCGGGTTGATCCCGAAACAACAGGTCTTCTTTTTTTCACTTTCATATCTTTGATGGCGTATATCCTGTTTGTGCGGATGCACGTGTTTGCCGCGGTAGGCCTGGCTGCTTCGGCCGGATTGTTGGGGGCGTGGATTGTGCGCCGGCAAACATGGTTCCGCGTTCCGGCCGTTGCTTTATTGCTGGCCGGCGCGCTGGCCGAAGGGGGAAATGTTTTGCGCGCTCCGGCGCGCTGGGGCGGTTCCCAGTCCTATCTCAAGCAGCGCCGGGAGCTTGTTGACTGGCTGAAAACCAACGCGCCCGGCCAGCCGTTGCTGGCGAATTTCGGGATCAGCGCCTTTGCGCTCGCATACGCCGATTCGCCGATTGTTCTGCATCCAAAGTTTGAATCGCCGGATATAAGGAAACGCGTGCAGGAATACGGGGAAATGCTTTTTAAGGCCGATGAGGAAAAATTCCGTTTGTGGGCCGTCAAACACGGGGCGGCGTTTTATGTCCATTCGCTCGGCGAATTTGCCGGTTTGCGCCCGGAGGCGCAGATGAGATATTTTGTGGACGCCCTCAATCCGCCGGCGGCGGCGCCCGCCAGGTTGTTTGAGTTCAACCCGTCGGCTCTGCGCTGGTTCGTTCCGCTTTGGGGCAACTTGAAATACCGCGTGTTCCGCATTATTACGCCGGACGACGAACAGTTTGCCGAGTTTAAGGCGGGCGAGTCCTTTCGGAAAATAAAAGCCGGGTTGTTGTCCGAGGCCGGCCTGGCGGCCGAGCATGCTCTCCTTTATGACCCCGGGAGTAAAAACGCCCAGGAAGCCGTATTGCGGGTCAATGAATTGAAAAAGAAGGAGCCGGAAGTCAGGACGCAGTAGCCAGAATTCGAAATAATGAATTTTGATTGCAAACTGCCGAATGCTGCCGCCTGAATTCCGCTTTGAATATGAAACGCGTTTGCATCACCGGCGGAATCGCCTGCGGGAAAAGCTCCGCGGGCGAAATATGGCGGAAAGCGGGCGCCAGAATTCTTGATGCCGACGGGGTCTGCCATGAATTGCTGCGCCATGACAGGCCGCTCATCAACCGGATCGCGTCTGTTTTCGGACGGCGGGTTTTGGGGCTGGCCGGCGGAATTGACCGGAGTGTTCTCGGCCGGATAGTGTTTAATGATCGTGACAAACTGCGCAAACTGAACGGGTTGGTGCATCCTTGCGCGCGCCGGGCGATAAACGCCTGGCTGAATATGCTTCCCGCGCGCGCCGGATTCGCGGCGGTAATTATTCCGCTGGCGTATGAGGCGGGATGGGAGCGGGGCTGGGATGCGGTGGTCTGCGTGGCGGCGCCGTTGAACGCGCAAGTTGCGCGTTTGAAGAAAAAAGGTTTTACAGAAAAAGACGCCCGGGCAAGAATCGCGGCCCAAATGCCCCTGGCTGAAAAAATGAACCGGGCCGATTATGTTATTTTTAATGCCGGAACTGTCGCCGGTTTGCGACAGCAGGCCAAATTGGTATTCCGGCACATTAAGGAGAAAACGGAGAAGCGCTATGAGAGAAAGAGATAATCACGACGAAACGGCAGCCAGGCGGAGAGGACGCGCTCCACGTTATGTTAAAAGCCGTCCGTCTGTTTCCAAGATCTATACCGATTCCGATCCGATTCCGCCGCGGAATAACGGCAATGGAATGGAGCGGGAGCAGGCGCCGCTGGAGAAGAATGACCGGCCCGCCGGGTTGGGGGCCGCCGGGGATGTCAGGCCGGCGGGCGGCGCCGCGAACGCGGCGGCGGCCGCGTCCGGACAGACAACCGCGGAAACCTCAGGCGCTTCATCCGCCCGTCCGGCCGGCGGGGGAAAAGCGATCCACCTTTCCGATTTACAGAAAAAAACGGTGCTGGAATTGAATGCCATGGCTTCCGCCAGCGGCCTGACGGATTTGGGCGCCCTGCGCAAGCATGAGCTGATTTTTGAAATTCTCAGGGCCAACGCCAGCGCGAACGGCGCGCTCTTTGGCAAAGGGGTGCTGGAGATACTGCCGGACGGGTTCGGATTTCTGCGCTCGCCTTATTACAATTATCTGCCCTGCCCGGAAGATATTTATGTTTCCCCCTCGCAGATCAGGCGTTTTGCGCTGCGGACCGGCGATTCCGTTGAAGGTGAAATAAGGTCCCCGCGCGACAAGGAAAGATTTTTTGCCCTCTTGCGGGTGGAAGAGGTTAACGGGGAAAATCCTGAAAAGGCGAACAGCAAGGTGCCTTTTGAAAATCTGACCCCGCTTTTCCCGGACCGGCGCATCATGCTGGAGCGGGAACACGATGAAATATCCATGCGCGTCATGGATCTCTTTACGCCGATCGGGATGGGGCAGCGCGGGCTCATCGTCGCCCCGCCCCGCACCGGAAAAACGGTGTTGCTCCAGAAAATTGCCAACAGTATTTCAAAAAATCACCCCAAGATTGACCTGATCGTGCTGCTTATTGACGAACGGCCGGAGGAGGTAACCGACATGGAGCGCAACACCAAGGCGCACGTGCTGAGTTCAACTTTTGACGAGCCGCCCGAACGGCACATCCAGGTGGCGGAAATGGTCATTGAAATGTCCAAACGGATGGTGGAGTGCGGCCGCGACGTGGTCATCCTGCTTGACAGCATCACCCGCCTGGCGCGCGCCTATAACACCATGCAGCCGCACAGCGGTAAAATTCTTTCGGGAGGCGTGGATGCCACCGCCCTGCACAAGCCGAAGAGATTTTTCGGGGCCGCGCGGAATATTGAGCACGGCGGCAGCCTGACGATTATTGCCACCGCCCTGGTGGACACCGGCAGTAGGATGGACGAGGTGATTTTTGAGGAATTCAAGGGCACCGGCAACATGGAGTTGAGCCTGGACCGCCATTTGGTTGATAAACGGGTGTTTCCGGCCATCAACATTGAAAAATCCGGGACGCGCAAAGAAGAATTGTTGCTTCATCCGGACGAATTGAATAGAATATGGGTTTTGCGCAAGGCTTTGAACGGCGTGCCGCCGGTTGAAGCCATGGAACTGGTCGTGAATAAATTAAAGAAGACCAAAACCAACGCCGAGTTTCTTTTAACAATGCATGAATGAATATGAAAATAAAAGTTGAAAAAGACGGTCCCTGCCGTAAAAGCCTGATCGTGGAACAGCCGGCCGAGACTGCGGAAACCGAATATCGCAAGGTCCTTGAAAATTTTGTGCGTTTCGCCAGCATTCCCGGGTTCCGAAAGGGGCGGGCGCCGGCCAATCTGGTTGCAAGCCGTTTTGCCAGGGAAATCCGCGAGGAAACCGGCGACCGCCTTGTGGCCGGCTCTTATCGCGAGGCGATCAAGCAGGCCCAATTGGACCCGCTCTCAATCCTGGATGTGAAAACCGAAATGGAGCCCGGCAAGCCGATGGTCTACCGGCTTGTCCTTGATGTGCCGCCCGAATTCAAGCTGCCGAAATATCAGCACATTGCTGTCTCCGCCAGGGAAGTTTCCGTTTCGGAAGACGATGTTCAAAAGGCGTTTGACCGTTTTCTTGAGCGTCTGGCCGCAGTTGAAAATGTGTCCGATCGTCCCGTGCGCAAGGGCGACTGGGTGCAGATTGATTACGCCCGCCGGGACAACGGCGCTCAGCCGAAATCATCCGGCGCCCGCCGCTCCGACAAATTTGCCGCCGGCCGGAACTTCTGGATGGTGGCCGGCGAAGACGACACCTTGCTCCCGGGTTTTGCGGCCGCCGTTGAGGGCATGCCGATCGGCGGCCGGCGGGAAATTTCCCTGCAATTGCCGCCCGATTTCAACCGGCCGGAGTTGGCCGGCAAACAGGTCGTCTACGACGTGACGCTCAAGGCGGCTCGTGAACGCAAAAAACCGGTCATGAACGATGATTTTTTTAAATCCGCGGGGGTGCAGTCGGAGCCCGAGCTGAGGGATAAAATAAAGGCCTCGCTTCTGGAGGAAGCGCTCCGCCTGGATAAAGAGCGCCGCGAAAAGGAGATCATTGATTATCTCCTTGAACGCACCGCCATGGAACTGCCCGAATCAATCGTCCAGGAGGAAATCCGGCACATGTTCGCTTCCATCGCGCGCGACCGGCTTATGCGCGGAACGACCCGGGAGCAGCTTGCCTCCCAGAAGGAGGAAATCCTGGCGCTCGCCTCCAAAACCTCCGTCGAAAAAGTTAAACTGGGTTATATCCTGCACCGGATCGGCGAGCAGGAAAAAATCGCCGCGGAGGACGCCGAGGTTGAACAGGAAATCCAGAACATGGCCCGCGATTACCGCATGACGCCCGATGAGCTTAAAAAAGAGCTTGAGAAAAAAGATGAAATGGACGCGCTCCGGCATGGAATCAGAATGAAAAAAATTCTTGATTTTCTGCTGGCCAACTCCGTTGTCGGCGAAAAAGGGCTGATGACGCGCCTGTTCGGCGGCGGCCGGCAGAAAGAGGAAGCCGGAGTTGCGAAAACGGTTAATTAAATAATTATGGAGGAGGAAGAATGTCCCCGAGAAATCAGATGATGGTGCCGATGGTGGTGGAACAAACCGGCCGCGGAGAACGCGCCTATGACATTTATTCGCGCCTGTTAAAAGATCGGATCGTGTTTCTGGGCACGGCCGTGACCGACGAGGTCAGCAGTCTTATCGTCGCCCAGTTGCTTTTTTTGCAGGCGGAGGACGCCGGGAAAGAGATCAGTTTTTACATCAATTCGCCCGGCGGTTCGGTGACGGCCGGCATGGCAATTTACGACACGATGCAGTTTGTCAAATGCGACGTGGCCACTTATTGCGTCGGCCAGGCGGCCAGCATGGGCGCGGTGCTCCTTGCCGCCGGGACGAAGGGCAAACGCTTTGCCCTGCCGAATTCGCGCGTCATGCTGCACCAGCCGTGGGGCGGCGCGGAAGGCGCGGCCTCGGATATCAGCATCATGGCGACCGAGATTCTGCGCTTGCGCGAAATCCTCAACGGTATTCTCGCAAAACACACCGGGCGTCCCGTGGAAACCGTGGCGCGCGATACGGACCGTAATTTTTTCATGTCGGCCGAAGAGGCCAAGGCATACGGGCTGGTGGACACCGTTGTCGTCAGCCGCCGGGAGATAGAGCCGGCGGAAAAAAAGAATTAAATGCATTATAATCCGGGATTCATCAAAATGACAAAAAAAAAATCGCCTTCCTGTTCGTTCTGCGGCCGCGGCAAGTATGAAGCGCCCAGTCTGTTGATCGGCCCGGGCGTCAATATCTGCCGCGATTGCCTGGAAATATGCGCCCGTGAAATGCGGGGCGGAGCGGCCCGGCCCGCGGCGCAGCGCAAAGCTCGGCCGACTCCGAAGCCGCATGAGATTAAAACCATGCTGGACGATTATGTCGTCGGTCAGGAACACGCCAAGAAGGTTCTCGCCGTGGCCGTCTACAATCATTACAAGCGGCTGGAACAGAAGACGCGTTTTCATCAGGACGATCCGCTCGCCGCGGTTGAAATCCAAAAAAGCAATATCCTCCTGATCGGCCCCACGGGCAGTGGCAAGACTCTGCTGGCCCAGACTCTGGCCCGCATTCTGGATGTGCCCTTCAGTATTTCCGACGCCACCCCCTTGACCGAAGCCGGTTACGTGGGCGAGGATGTTGAAAATATTTTACTGCGCCTTATCCAGGCCGCCGATATGGATGTGGCCCGGGCCGAGACGGGTATTATTTATATTGACGAAATTGATAAAATAGGGCGCCGGGCGGAGAATATTTCCATCACGCGCGATGTTTCCGGCGAGGGCGTCCAGCAGGCGCTCTTGAAAATCATGGAGGGGACGATCGCCAGCGTGCCTCAGCACGGCGGCCGCAAGCATCCCCAGGCCGAGTTCATCAAGATTAACACCGCCGGCATCCTCTTCATCTGCGGCGGCGCGTTTGTCGGCCTGGATGAAATCGTCCGCCGCCGGATCGGCGTCAAAAATATCGGCTTTAACCCCGCGGGCGCGGGTTCCGGCCGCCGCCGTGTGCAGGAGGAATCAATTCTGGGCGCGGTTGAGACGGAGGACCTTATCCATTACGGGATGATTCCGGAATTTGTCGGTCGTCTGCCGATGGTAACGGCCCTGAACGACCTTTCCGAGGAAGACCTCGTGCGCGTTATGGTGGAGCCCCGAAACAGCATGCTCAAACAATATGAAAAACTGCTGGCGATGGAGGGAATCAAGCTGGTGTTTGAAGAGGCCGCGCTCCGGCATCTCGCCTTTTTGGCGGCGAAAAAGAAAACCGGCGCGCGCGGTTTGCGCGCCATTCTTGAGCACATCATGCTGGATATCATGTACGAGGCGCCCGCGAAGAAGAATATCAGGGAGTGTCGGATTACCAGGGAAGTTATTGAGGGGCGTTGCCGCGGCTGGGGGGAGGGGGAGCGCAATATTGCCTGAGAAAGGCAGAATCAAGAAGGCGGAATGAATATTGATTTTGCGCATGCGGGCGCAAAATTAACCCGTAGGGCCGCCACGTGAATCACGGAATCACGTTTCATGTGCCAATGTGGCGCTGATCCGCCAAGACGGAAACCACGTCAGTTTTGGAAATAACCAATCAGATTATTTCCAAAACTTCGGGTTCAACATCTATCGGACCGGTTTGTTGCGTTCGTCCAGAACCAGGATGAGCGGGCGATGATTCCGCGCTTCTTCCGTGGGAATATGGCAGAACGCAAAAATGACCAGCCGGTCCCCTATGGCGCCAAGTTGCGCCGCCGGACCGTTGAGACAGACGGTTCCCGTTCCCGGTTGCTCGGGCAGCAGGTAAGTTTCAAAACGGTTCGTATTTTCCATATTGCTCACAAGGACTTTCTCATAGGGCAGCATTTTGACCGCCTCCATAAAGTCGCGGTCAATCGTTAGACTGCCTTCATAGTCGGGTTTGACGGCGGTAACCCTTGCCAGGTGGATTTTTGATTTTAACATTATTGAATACATGCCCTTAAAATTATCCAATCGGCCGTTTCAGCGCAATAAAAATCTTTTCGGGCGCGGGGCGGCTCTTTTCCTGTTCGGATGCGGCCTGGCGGCGCTCTGTTCCGGCCGCGAAGTAGAAATCAATATCCTCCATACCGCCGATTTGCACGGCCACCTTGAGCCGGTCAGGGTGGACGACCGGGAGGCCGGTTTGTCCGCGGATACTGCGCATCAGGCGCGGCCGGCCGGCGGATTATTGCGCTGCGCGGCCATTATCAATCAAATCCGGGCGGAGGCGACCAACGCGGTTCTGATTGACTGCGGCGATTTATTTCAGGGCTCGGTTGCGGGTTATTTGACCCGCGGGGATGTCATGGTGAAGGCGGTCAGATATCTGCGTTATGACGCGCTGGTGGTTGGAAATCACGAGTTTGACTGGGGGGTTGAAAGGTTGCGCGCGCTCTACCGCCGGGCGGAAATTCCGGTATTGGCGGCGGGCATAACGGCGCCGGCCGGCCAAAGTCTGCCGCATGCCCGCCCTTTCCTGGTCAGACAATTGGACGGGGTCAAGCTGGTTATTATCGGCCTGACCAATCCCTACATTCCCAACTGGTCGCGTCCGCGCCTCCTCGGCGGTCTGCAATTCCCGGACACGCTGGAAGCCCTGCGCCCGGTTGTGGAGCAGGCGCGTAAAATCAAGCCCGACATTCTCGTCCTGGCCGTGCACCAGGGCTGGCGGCAGTGGGGGGACCACCGCGGCAATCAAGTCAACAGCATCGCAAAGGCATTTCCCGATTTTGATTTGATTATCGGCGCCCATACTCATCAGGCGGTTGAAGGCCAGGAAATAAATCGGATTATCTACACCCAGGCCGGCTGTTACGGCCTCTGGCTCGGCCGCGTTGTCCTCCGCTTTGACGATGAACGGCGCAGGTTGACCCGGATTGAGCCGCGGCTTATCCCCGTCAGCGGCGAGGCGCCCCCGGACCCGGAACTGGAAAAGCTGGCGGCGGCGGATTTGAGTTCGGCCGGCTTATACCTGCGCCGAAAGGTCGGGGAAAACAAGCATGAAATCACGGCGCGGGAAAAAACGCCGGGACAGTCCGGCGCGCAGACGCTCATCGCCGCGGCCATAAGCGAGGCGGTCGGGGCGGAGATTGTTTTTCACGGTGGTTTGTCGGCGGCGAGCCTGCCGGCCGGCGCGGTGCGGATGGCGGATGTCTGGAAAATAGTTCCCTATGAAAACACGATCAGCAAGGCCTGGCTGACGCCGGCGGAAATCAGCGAAATTCTTGAGGAAAACAGCGGTTATTACGGCAAGGACCAGTTCCGGGGGATTTACGGACTTGTTTATGAATTGAATCCGCGCGCTTTGGCCGGCGCGCGGGTGCGCAATCTGTGCCGAAGCGACGGGCGGGAGATAAAACACGGCGAGAGAATTTCATTTGCGGTGAACAGTTATGATCTGGCTTCGGCCGGGGGACGGTTTCCCCGGCTGCGGGAAATCATGGAGCGGTCCGGTTCCAGGCTGGAAGAGACGGATCAGGACACGCGCGCGGCGGTTGTTGAATATATTAAAAAACATGCGCCGCTGGAAATTGAGGCCGCGCCGGGAGCGGCGGTGAAAAGAGGGGGAATAGGCGCAAATGTCCCCCGTCGCTAGCGGCTTGATTTTATCCAGAGGGTTTTGTATCCTTTTAATATGAACATGAGTATAACCGACAAGAAAAGTTTTTATTCTTTACCATCATATCTTAATGAATTGTTTGGTGGCGAAGCGGAATTGCTCTCTTCAGTGAATATCTGATATCCGGTTGACTCCGACCATTTTTTTTGAGATGTTTTCAGCATGACAACATTTGGTAAAAACATCGAAACCTTGCCTCTGCCCGAAAAAATTCTGATGGTTGAAGATATCTGGGACAGCATTGCCAGGAGCAACGCCGACATACCTGTTCTGGAATGGCAAAAAAAAGAGTTGTCCCGTCGGAAACGGAGTTTTCGGAAGAATCCGGATTCGGTCATGACTTGGCAACAGGTAAAAAGGTCTATGCTGGTGCGCAATGCCTGACAAACTGGTTTTACTTCCCGAAGCCAGACAGGATATTGCCGAAGCGTATTCATGGTACGAGGGGCAAGCGCCGGGACTTGGCATGGATTTCATCAGGTGCTTGGAAGTCGCAATCCTATCCATCGAAAGACGCCCGCAGGTATATCCAGTCGTTCACGAGAACTATCGGCGCGCGCTTGTCCGACGTTTTCCTTACGCCATTTTCTTTGAGCGCGATTCCGAACAAATTGTAATCTATTCCATATTTCATTGCTCCCAAAATCCCCGAAAATGGCGCGACAGATTCGCAGGGTAAGGGAAAACCCGGAGCAAACGCATGGAGCGCTATTTCGTTTTTTCAGCCCACCATAGCGGCATTTAGCAAAAAATATTTTCAAGGTTAGTAATTCGGATGGAAACAAAAGCACAGAACGGATGGATCACGATTGCCGGCGCGCGGGAGCACAATCTCAAGAATATTACCGTCAAGCTTCCGCGGCACAGGTTGACCGTGGTTACCGGGTTGAGCGGGTCGGGCAAATCCTCGCTGGCGTTTGACACGCTTTACGCCGAGGGCCAGCGCCGCTACGTGGAGAGCCTTTCGGCCTACGCGCGCCAGTTCCTGGAGCAGATGCAGAAGCCGGAGGTGGACTACATTGAGGGCCTGTCGCCGGCCATTTCCATTGAGCAGCGGACCGCCGGCTCAAATCCGCGCTCCATTGTCGCCACCAGCACGGAAATATACGATTATTTGCGGTTGTTGTTCGCGCACGTCGGCCGCCAGCATTGTCCGCACTGCGGCCGGCCGGTGGCGCGCCAGAGCGCGGAGGAGATTGTGGAACGGCTGCTTTTGCTGCCCAACCTGGCCAAAGTGGCCCTGCTGGCCCCGCAAATCCGTGGCCGCAAGGGGATGCACGCCCAGGTCCTGGACCATGCCCGCCGGCGCGGTTTTGCGCGCGCGCGCGTGGACAACGTGATTTATGATCTTGAAAAAGTGCCGCCGCTGGACGACAAAAAAAAACATTCCATAGATATTGTGGTGGACCGCCTGGTGATCACGAAGCTGATCCGTCCCCGGCTGACGGACTCGGTTGAACTTGCTCTCCGCCACGGCGGGGGAATGTTGATCGCGCTTTATCAGGATGCGCGCGGCAAGCCGCAAGAGACGATTTTTTCCGAAAAGCACGCCTGCCCCGACTGCGGCATAAGCTTTGAAAAATTTACGCCGCGCCATTTTTCGTTCAACAGCCCGTACGGCGCCTGCCGCGAATGCTCGGGGCTGGGGGT
>JAQUQV010000058.1:4413-15275 GCA_028715905.1 Kiritimatiellia bacterium | reverse complement strand
AGGCGATTTCGGAAAGTTTCAGGGACGGCAGGTCGTATGTATCAGCCACGTGGCATCCCAACTTGTATCAGGAGTGCAACTTGGAGAAGAGAGGCTCGTGCTGGTGGAAATTAACGAAAGAGATAAACCGGGAAAAAGGCCTCCAGGAGTTGGGGAAAATACGGTCGCGCATGTTTGAGAACGACAAGGTTTCCGACCGGTTGTCGCAAATATATTTAATATTTAAGGGCTGTCCCTTAGAACATCCTTGTTGTCAGCCAGCCATGGTTGTCCGTCCGGCTGCAATCACAAGATCAATATCGCCGTCCGGAGGCAGGACGTCGCCCACGTTTAATATTACCCGCTTACTAAAGGCTTTCATGATACGCCTTGCGAAGGCGGTGATTTCATGCTCCGGAAGGTTCTGGGTGAAAAGCGTTGAAGGCACGCCGCAATAGCAGCGCAGGTCCTTTCCGGCCGCCGCGGCCAGCTCTTCCACCTCATAATTAAACATTGGCGCGGGCGTGCAGCCGTCAAGCAGGTCAAAATGAGTTTCCCTTATAACCGGGAAAAACCCCTTGAAATTGCCGTCCAGATGCGTTGAGACAAACTTGCCCTTTTTGTGAAGGATTGCGCAGGCTTTCTGATAAAAAGGAATACAGTATTTTCTGTAATAAGCGGGCGATATCAGATTCTCGTCGGCATGGTCCGAGATGCAGACGATTTTTGCGGGATAATCGGCCGCTTTTTCAATCAGGGCCAGATCAAGGTATTCCTGAAAACTCAACAAATCATGAATGACTTTTTCGTTGTCATAAAGCTCGTAGACCACCCTCTCAAACCCCATCAACTCATGCACGAGTTTGCCGAACGGCGAACGGTTAATGACCGTGTCGCACACTCCGAACCCTTCGGTATCCCCGTAAAATTCAAGGACGGCGGTTTCATCCGGGATTTCACGGCAGTTCTCCGCCAGATACTTGTAAATTTCAATGTCCTTCAGCTCCTTGATGAGATGCTGCTGCGGCGCCCATGAGCCGTCGCCGGCCAGCTGCCAGGTTTTCTGCAAATCGCCCCTGGGCGTTTTATAAGTCCGGCTTTTGAATTCACCGGTTTTTTTCTCCATCACCTCTATGCCGTTCAGGTATTCGGTGTTGCGCCACTTATACAAATGAACCGGCAGTCCCCAATCGTGTGTCCGGTAAAAATCAAGGAAGGTCATTTTAGCCGCCTTCCCTTTTAAGCGGCTCTCCTTTTTGTTAAATGCGCTGTCATCCGGTATATAATCCCCCGGACCAAAGGCCGCCTCGGTTCCGAACGGCTGGCGGGTGTAAACATACCAGCTTGCAATATCCGGGAAAAATGGCGTGCGGTCAATCTGTCCGCCGGTTAAAATATTAAAAAAACGGTCGCGATTGTTCAAGTTTGCCCCCTTGTTTCAGTTGCGGATAAATCTTCAAATTAATGAAAGGTGTAAATGCTTCCCCCGTGGATGTGCTCAAAGGCGCCCATATCCACGGTTCCGTAACGGATGCGCTGGCGTCCATCCAGGTCAAACGAATTTGTCATCCAGTCCTGATTAGAGCCCGAATTAACACACGGAGAGTTTGCGCTCAAACGATAATTACCGCCAGTAATGTCGACAAATTGCGGGTCGTTCGTAATATTCCAAGATTCCGGGGGAAAATTTGTATAACTCGCGCAGGTGAAATTGAACGCATTCCGATTGGTCGGTCCGCTTATGTCTTTTATATCATTTCCTCCGTCCGTATTGGTTGCGATGTTTTTCCACACTATGCAATTTGACACGCAATAACTGTTGTTTGTGCCTGAAACCGCGATCCCGCCTCCGAATTGCGCGCCCGAATTGCTCGCGATCGTACAGGAAACAACATAACCGGTATTGTTTACTATGTTTAACAAATATGCGCCCGCGCCATTACACCCCGAGCCGGACGATGGACGTATGGCGTTCTTTTCTATCAGGCACTGTTTGGCAATGCCGCCATTGTAAAAATACAAACCACCCCCCGAATTGCTTGCCGCGTTATCCGCTATCACGGAGTTTCTAATTTCGGGCGCCATATACGCAGAACTAGAACTTAAATAAACACCGCCTCCGTCTATTTTGGAAACATTTTGGCTGATACTGGAATTATCCATCGTGAAAGCGTTAAACAACGCAACTCCACCCCCGTTCCCAGCGGCATAATTTTCAACAACGACAGAGTTGGTAATAAACATTTCCCGGGTTGTGTATATTCCACCGCCGTTTTGCAAAGACGCATTGTTGCTGATAATAGTGGATTTTTTTAAAAACCCCAAACCCATTATCCCGCCACCATTCAAATAAGCGGTGTTTTCCGAAATAATGCAATTGGAAATACAAATGGTCGCGTCTCTCGCGTGAACGCCTCCGCCATAGCGACCGTAATTCCCCCTTATGATACATGTCAAAACCGTGCAACCGCCCTCCAAATTCATGCCGCCCCCGCCGCCCTGTCCCCAAATCGTGTTGGTGGATAGGTTGTCCGTCCTGTTGCCGGTAATCAGGCAGTTATAGACATTTCCGGAACTGACCTGCAGGCCGCCGCCGTTGCCGCTATAATCATTGGAACGCGCATAACCGTTAGTTATCGTAAAGCCGTCAATGGTCGGCCATCCGCCAATACCTCCCGCCACATAAAAACACCGGTTGGAACCGTTGCCCAAAACTGTCGTGTTGGTATAGCCGTTTACGCTTTTCAATATTATCCCATTGGTTATCAAAATCTGGTTGGTCAGGGCGTAAATGCCGTTCGTCACATAAACGGTTTCGCCGTTTGTCGCCGCGCTCACAGCCCATTGGATGTTCGTTGCCGCATCGGCCCAGTTGGTATAGGGGGGATTGTTCGCGCCATAGCCGCCGGGAGGAGTCACATAATGTTCGGCAGCAAAAGATGTTACCGTGCGGCAAAACAATCCGAGCAAAAAAAGCCAAACGGAGAAGTTCGTTGTAAAAGTCTTTTGTTGAATTGTCATAAAATGTATTCCTCCCCTGAAGATAAATTTAGCTCATTTACACTTCTGGCACAACGTTAATTGTTATTACCTTGCCGCGATTCGCATTTAAGGGTTGTCAACGCCCGGAGCACTCGTGTCCGCGCGCGGTCGGCAACGGATCTGTCCTTGAAATCCGACCAGTTCTGCAGGCGTGCATCATAATATCCGGGGGCCGTTTCATCCGCCACGGCCGCGAGCAAACGTTCGGCGTCAGCAATATCGGGCGCATCAATCCCCTTTGCCTTTAATTCCGCGATGCGATCCCTCATCATGGCGAGATACTCGTAATCCTCCACCCCTTCGCGCACAGCCTCCCAATGCTTGCCATCGGTTACGGAATCCGGCGTGGTGTACACAACGCCGAAACTCTCATGCGCGGCCATGAACTCATTCCAAGCCGAGCATCCCGATTCGGGATAAGAATTCCAATAATTCCAGAATGCCATGCCGACCGCATTGTTGCGCCAGCATTGCCAGGCCTGGAGCCGGTGGTAATAATAGGGGTCAAAAAGGCGCGCCGGACCTATGCAACTGTAAAACCAGAGCTGTTTTGCCTTGGAGCCGGACGAACGCAGAATTTGTTGTTTGGCTTCATCCATTCCGTGATAAGACGGACGGAGAGGGCAGAAAATGTCGTAACCAGCGAGCATTTTTTCGAATTCCGGGCTGCGTTTTTCCCAGCGTTTGCCCCAAGTGGACGCATCCGTAAAAAGCACAAATTCGGGCGCGCCGGCTTTGATTTGTTCAGCCCAAACCGTGTTTATCCGGTACTCTTCCGGCTCGCCGGGCTCATCCAGCGGATGCAGCCCGATTTGCCGCGGCGATATTCCTTTCTTTGCGGCATATGCCGCAAAAGCGGCGGCCCAACTCCGCACCATTTTGTTGAACCGCGGCGTGCCCATTGTTTCTCCGGCAAAATCGAACTTATTGGCGTTGATCCCAAGGAAGATGAAATAATTCCTGCTGTCCTTCCAGTCCCTGATCCAATTGTCAAATCCGGTTGTGCGCAGCGGTTTGACCAGATTGCCATCCTGGTCAAAATCCTCCTTTTCCGGCCAGCAGGCCGCGGCGCGATGTGCCCAGGGCGTGTCAACAAAATGCGCGCGCAGATCGGCAATCGCGATATTTACATTGCTTTCCGTAAGAGCGTAGGTCACGTACGGTTTGTGTGTGTAATCCCACATACTCAGTGAAAGACGCGGTTTATCCGGGAACCGGAAGGGATGGATGCTGACGGTCAGAGGCACTCGCAGCCCTTGATTAAAGCCTGATAAAATCCATCGGGCAATACGCGCCGCAATCCCGCATTCATTTGCAGGCCGGACACGGATTTCACCCTTATAGATTCCGGGCTTTACCCCAACCGGATGAAAACTCATCCAGACCTGGCGCGTCATGCCGGAAGGCAGATCAATCAGCCAGCCGGCTTCAACCTGTTTTGCTAACGGCAGGGGGTCCGCTATCATTTCACCCGTTTGGGTGCCCGCATATTCAACTTGATGAACCGCAACATATTCTGGATTGCGGCCTTCGGGCAAGCCCTCAATTGTAAGCAGCGCGGTCAAATCGTTCTTCGTGGTGTTCAACAAATTAACGACCTCGGCCCGGTATTCGTTGTCCATCATATCAACATGTAGATTTGGCGGCGCTGGCGGAACCTGCCCCGGCGTTTCAACGGCTGAAAGGGGGTCCCAACGGTTCTTGTGCCAGGCCGCGATGGGCGGAAATCCACTCAACCTTAGAAGGTCAGCATTGATTTTCAGCATTCTGGAGTGCAGGTCGTTAAGCGGCGCAATGGCGCGATAGCCGGGAGCGTCCACAGAAAAAAATTCCGTTGTTTTGACCTCCTCTTCCAGAGCGCGCAGTTCAGTTGCCATCTCCTGCCGCTGATTAGCGGTTATTTTTTTCTGCAGCATGTTTTTACTGATTGAATCCAGGTCCTGCAGCAAGGCCTTGCGCACTAAAGAGCTTCCGATTTTAACGCGACAAAAATCCCGGACGTTTTCAACCCGTTCGCCCGAGGCCGGTTTTTCAAGCAACGATTTCGGCCCCCGATAAACCTCGATTTCATCGCAGAACGTAAAATTCGGGGAACGGAACACCCATGCAACAACCGCAAGGCGAACGTAACGCCCTCTGGTTTCCAGGGTGCGCGTAATATAACGATGTGCCGAGTATTTATCCGAGGCCGGCAGTCCTTTGCCCCGACTTAGTTCAATCAGATCGCCAGTGTAATTGAAGCTCTTTCCGTCATCGCTGGTAAAAATCATAATGGCAAGAGGCCATTTGACTTCCAGCGTGCCGGCCGCAGTGTTGAACGACAAACCGCAGATCGGTTCAATATTTTTGAGATCAATGGTGATCGTGGTGCAAAACGCGTTTTTCCAGCCGACCGTGCTCTTCTGTTCCCAGAAAAATCCCCGCGTGTATTCTCCGTCGGTTAACTGGGTTGCGTCGTCTTTGTCGGCAGAATAATTCGGTTTTGGCTCAAAATCATACGGCTTGCCGCGCGCCATGTTGAACAGGTTTGTGTCGGCGTCTGCCCGGATGTTTTCGCTGTCACGCGTAAATTCAGCCGTCTCCCGAACGTTAACGTCATCTATCCAGGATGTTCCGGCAGGCACGGAACCGTTGGTAAGTGCCGCAACATCTGCGTAAACCACAACATCAAGCTGCTTATTTGTGCCGCTGTTAAACGTTTCATGCTGGAAACACCATTTCTCATTTTTCTCCCCGCCGATCCGCGAAAGAATCGGAGCATTTTGGAACGGAGTTCTCACGCAAACAACCGGTTTTGCAACTCCGGCGCTTTTGAACCAAGCTGAAAGCACATAGTCATGGTCGGGCAGGCAGTCAAATTCCTGCATGACCGGCGCAATTCTGGCCGGACTTTCGGTTCTGAAACGAAGGCATTGATTTCCGCTGTATCCGTCGTTGTCTACGACCTTGCAGACACCGGTGTTTTCGGTAATTTTCCAGCCTGATGGCGGAACAGCGGCCGATGTGTCGTCAAAGCCGGAGTTCATCAATAAACCGTTGGCTCGGCATGGCTGGCCGGCCAGCATCGTGACAATAAGCGCGCCCGCCATAATCAATGGTTTCCTGGAAATCATCATGATTCTTCCTTTCAATAATGTGTAACTTTGTTCAAGTCAACTTGACCACGGTCACGCCCTTGGGCGGCAAAGAGGCGCCGAATTCCCGGCTGTGTTTCACCGAAATGTTTTCGCCGCAAAGAACCTCTGCTTTTTTAAACCCGAATCCCGGCCGGCATGAAGCGGAAACCCGCTCAAACCCGTGATTGAACAGAAAGACAACTGAAACGCCGCCGGCACATTGAATGCGTCCGGTAACTTTGCCGTGCGGTTTTATTTTCAGACTTGGCTTGAAGCCGCAAAATTTGACCCATTCCGCGGCCGTCTTTACGTCCGTGCTTTTCTCGTAACAGGAGGAAACCGAGGTCCCGGTAAAAATAAATTTACCGAGGCCGCAACAACATTCCACAACCGCTGCGTTATTATCCGCATACCTTGCCAGCACCTTGTTTTTTCCCGCATCCAGCCAGCCCCTTTCCTGGCATCCGAACATTTTTTTTCCATTACCGAGCTTGAATACCGCTTTCTCCTCCAGCCATGTGAAATCGGTTTCCACCATGCCCAGCCTTGCCGCAAGACCGCCGCCTGGTGTCTCCCGCGAAAGCCAGTTGTTATCGTCGTAGCGTCCGAATCCACCGTCCGCGATAACAGTGCCGCCGTTTTCAGCATAAGCAATCAAAGCCGAAATAAACGCTTGACCAAGCAGCCACGGCATGGGGCAGTATATGATCCTGTATCCCTTGATCTCTTCTGCGTATCTGATTATATCAAATTGAATGTTATTAACCCAAAGCAGGTTGACCGCCCCAAAAAAAGCGGCCCGATAGGAAAAGCATCCCTTGGCAAGACAGGTCGTATGCGAATCCGGAGAATATAAAACGGCAGAGTCGCCGGCTACCGGCCTCATGGAAGCAAACAGGCACTCATGATCGCGGACCACTTTTTGAAACAACTTAAATTCTCTGATACGGAAAGTTTCCGCCCCGTTCAGGGCGGTCAGACCCCATGCATAGGGTGTTTCCCAGTGAAAAAAACCCTCCGGCTTAAACTGCCAGAGGTATATGCCCTTGGCGCCATGTGCCAGACATGTCCAGAGATTGAAAAAGAGTTCGCCTTCGTTCAAACGTCTGTGCGTGCCGGGCCCCCCGAACGCGGCTCCGCACGATAACTCCGAAACCCAGTAGTAATTATCAGCCCGCGACATGGAACGCATGATTTCCAAGTGGGCGACCGCCTTTGAAAATAAGGCCTGATTTGCATGCATCGCTTCATACAAAAGCTCATGCATGGATGTCCCGTAAAAATCAACCTGTTTGGCGATTTCCCAGTCATCCATGCAGCACAGGGCTCCGGAATGCGCATGCACGATCACGGGATGTTTTTTGTCGCATGACCGGGCCAAACCATAAAGCCACTTTATTCTGCCGGCCAGGCAATCGGTCATGAAACGCGTATAGGCCAGAAAGGCCTGCCCCTCAAAGCTCATGTTATAGGGCGGTTCTATTTCTTTAAATGAAGAATAATGCTCCCCGAAAATCCTGTTTAACGCCTCTATGTTGCGGTATTTATCCTTCAGCCACAACTGATACAGCTTGGTCGTATTTTTACAGGCGCACTCCGGAATGTCCACCTCCTGAAACACGTCCCAGCAAAGCAGGGCTGGATGGTTGCGGTATCTGCTGACCGCCGCCTTTACAAAAAAGGCCATGCGTTTCCTCAATTGCGGGGCGTCCCAGCAGCAACAGCCGCGAATGACGCCCCCCAAATAACGCTGGATCGGAAGTTCCCGCCGGGCCTCCTTGCCTAACGCGATAACCACCCTGGCATCCGCCTCGCGCACAACATAATCAGGCACGGTCTCCATCGGCAAGGTGGCCAATACCTTCAGTTTTTGGGCATGTGCCTTGTCCATCAATTCGTCTATTTCGTCCCACACATACATGCCCGGCCGGCGTTCAATCTGGTTCCAAATCAGTTCAATCTTGACCGTGTCAAGGCCGATTTCGCGAAAACGTTTGAAATCATGAACCCATTCGTCGGAAGGCGGAACAATGCGAAAATACTGCGCGCCTAAAATAATCCTGTCTTTAAACATTTTTTGATCGGATTTGGGAGCAACTTTCTTCCCGCCAAGCGGCACCGGCTTCGACGAAACCATGATGATATTCCTTTCATTTAAAAGCTATCGCGGCCAGAGAAATAGATGCATTCGCCCCCCGCGGCAAGCCGCGGGGCATTTTGCGGGTTTTTCGCAGGACCGATTATTTCCGCAAGATTCATGACTTCTCCGCCAAGATGGCCGTATCCGGCCATCCAATGATGACCGATGCCTTCCGAAAATATCCAGTCAATCACATCCCCAACGGAAGCATTGAATTTCACCCGCAACGGGTTGCCGGGGAAAACCATATCGGTTGGCAAGGCTTCGCCTTCCAAAACCGCCATTTGATAACCATTGCCTTTCGGTAGAATGCTGACCAGCGTGACCGGACCGGTTTTGGCGGGAAACAACGAACAGACACCCTGATTTGCGAGGCGCACTTTCGCAAACGTAATGTTTTCTTTGTCGGCGGCAAGCGAATGGGAAGATGAGCCGCAGTGGCTAAATACCACGCTGCCATCCGGCAGAGGATCGAGCCAGTCGGTATTGAGCGTCGGCTGTCCGGTTAAATGCTGCAAAATAAGCATACCCAATGCGCCGTTGACATCGCCTTCACAGGCAATTGGAACGCCTTCATCAGCCAACAAAGAAGCCGCGAGACAGGCACAGCCCATGAAATCCGGATAACAGCCGAAGGCCATGGCGGAAAGATTTTCCTCGGCAACGGTTTGCTTTATCGCCAGATAAACGCCGGCGGAGTCCAACCCGGCTTCATCGGAAACTGACGAGCGCGCCGCGTTTTTCCTGACATTTTCCCAGATTGCTTTTTTGCGGTTCGTATCAACCGCGCGGGAGTTTTTCAGCAAGCCAACCATATCCACCGGCACAACCCGGCACCCGAAAGTCTTTTTCAACGCCATTTCGTTTGCGCCGACATACGTCATCCCGCGCACATGCTGGCCGGCCATGCCGATCCTGGCCCGGCGCAAAATATGATTGAGGGCGGAAACCCGCAGGAAACTCATACACCGGTCAAGTTGCGTTCCCTCCCTGATTTCGCCGAAGACCGCCTGAAATGGTTTTTCCAACTGCCGCAGATAGCATCCAACCTGCTGTGTGCCGCATAGTGCGCCGGTCTCCATGCCGGGTAAAGGCCAGAACAGGATTGGAACATTGCATTCTTCCAGCATATCCAATGCAAGATAATCCTCGAACCAGCTTGTCGGCGCCAATGCCACGGATGAAACGTGCTTCTCGGCGAACTTCATTCCGGCCAGCCGCGCCTGCTCGGCGTTTTTTATTGATCCGCCGTTCACGACACTGCAGCCGGCGGATTCCAACAAGCGGCCGAGATCAGCCGCCGTCTGTTCCGCCCGGTCAGCGCCGACTTCAAGGGGGCTGGCCAGCGCCGCCGCGCCCACATGAGGAATTAATCTTGTTATCATATTTTTTGCGTTCGGTCTTTTATTCTGACTGCTGACTACTGAATTCTGCCTTCTGGATTACTTGATTTCCTGCCACTGGCCTTCCCGGCTGCTTTTTACGGCCGCCGCGGCGATTTTCAACTCATAGGCCGCTTCCTTGAAAGTCGGGTAATTTACGGCCGCTTTTTCGCCGGACATGTTTTTTTCAACCGCGCCATAAAAATCTGAAAACAGGTTGAACAAGGCGTCGTGGTACCCCATGGGATGGCCGGAGGGCAGAAGGGCGTATTTTCGGGTTGCTTCTTTCTGTTGAAGCGGCGATTCGATAAAAATTTCATTCGCCTTGTCCCGGTTGCCGACCAATAATTCGGCCGATCTTTCATGGTTCCAGGAAAGGGATTGTTTCGAACCGTAAATCTGCAGGTCAATTGACACCTTGCGTCCGGCGCACAGGGAACTGGTCATGAAGGCGCCCCGCGCCCCCTTGTCAAAGCGCAGCAATAGAGCGCCATAATCATCAAGGTCGCATTTGACGTCCACCATGTCTTTAGCCGTCTGCCGGGCAAAGGTGAGCGCTCCGGATTTCGGTTTTTTCCGGACAGGATGAATGGCGCGCAGGTCAGCCGTTAAACTGGTGATTTTCAGGCCGGTGACGAACTGGATCAAATCGCACCAGTGGCTGCCAAGATCGGCCATTATATATGAATTGCCGGAGCTTTCGCGCGTCAAGCGCCAGTTATAGTCGGTATTGAACAAGAGCCAGTCCTGCAGGAAGTACCCCATCACCGAAAACACTTCCCCGATTTCGCCGTTCTTTATCCTTTCCTTTGCTTCCTGAATAACGGGGTAAAAGCGGTAACAAAAATTAACCCCCGCCTCCAAATGCCTGTTTTCCGCCAGTTCAGAGAGAAAAATTCCCTCGGTGGCCGTGAGCGCCAGGGGCTTTTCCGAGAAAACGTGCTTGCCGCATTCCAAAGCTTCCTTGTTTATCTTGTGATGCAGATTATTCGGGGTGCAATTATGAATGACTTGAATGTTTTTATCGTCCAATAGTTCGCGATAATCGCCTGTCACGCGCTCTATTCCGAATTCCCGCGCAATTTCCTGCCCGGCTGCGGGATTGGCCTCGGCCAATCCCGCGATCTTTACTTTCGGATAAAGGCGCAAGATTTGCGCAATTTGAACTTTGCCGATGAACCCGGCGCCGATAAACGCCGCGTT
>JAQUQV010000058.1:0-4313 GCA_028715905.1 Kiritimatiellia bacterium | reverse complement strand
ATGCCGCGGATTGTATCGGCAATATCCTGTTTTGTCATCACCGACGGGATCGGCATAATAACGCTCCGTTTCATCAGATTGTCCGATTGCGGCATGGCGCCCTTATGATAATCGTAATTTGAATCCTTATTGTCCGCCAGAGTCCAGGGGAAACCGTCGGCGGAGTTGGAATGCTTCCCGACCAGCGAATGAATGTTATAATAAACATGCATGCCGAAATCGGCCACGCGCATGGTCGGAGAAAGCCCCGCAAAAATCTTGTTTTTGTTCAGACATTCCGCGAACTTCTTCGCCCGGCCCGCGTCGGGCAGAATCAGGATGAGAAAAGCGCCTGTATCTCCCCGCGCATCATTCAGCCGCCTGAATTTCAGCCTGTCAATGCCGGCAATGCCTTTCTTTATCTCAGACTTGGCATGGCGCATGGCGGCGATGATTTTCGGCAATTTTTTCAACTGCACCCTGGCAATAGCGCCGGCGATTTCGCTCATCCGCCCGCCAAAACCCCAGAGCGCATATTTTCCGTCTTCCATGACCAACCTTCCGTTAATCCGCGGATAGCCGAGGTCATGAATGGCGGAGGCGCGGCGGAACAAATGCTCGGAATCGGTTGTTATTGTGCCGCCCTCGCCGGTCGTCATTATCTTGTTCAACTGGAAACTGAAGATGGCCATGTCGCCGAATGAGCCGACTTTTTTTCCTTTGTATGTTCCTCCATTGCATTGGGCGCAATCCTCCAGCACTTTTACCTTATGCCGGCGGGCAACCTTCAGTATGGCAGGCATATTGGCCGGCGCGCCGCTCATGTGGACGGCCACAATCAAACGCGTCCTTTTATTAATGCGCTTTTCAAGCGCCGCCGGGTTGAGCGTAAAGGAATCGTCTATTTCCGCCAGGACAGGAATCGCCCCCAGCCGCACCACGCCGGCCACGATCGCGATCCACATGTAGGCCGGGACGATCACTTCGCATCCCGGCCCCACGCCCAGGGCCGACATGGCCGTGGCCAGCGCCTGCGTGCCGCTGCTTACGGCAAGCGCCCGGCGGACTCCCGTAAATTTTGCGAATTCTCCTTCAAACTTGTCAACTTCGCAACCGCATTTCGGACCATAATATCGGAAAGGGCTCTTTGCGCGGATAACCCTCAAGGCGGCCGCTTCTTCCCCGCTCCCGTAAAAATTGGCGCCGGGGAATTCAAAGGGCAGGGGGGTTTTTCTAATCGAAATTATTTTCTTCATCTTTTCCCAATCATATTTTCCAGAATATACATTTCCAGGGCTTCATAATCGCGTTTGCCGATCATGTCCTGCAATTTATCTTCTTTCAAACTGCGTGATATTTCCAGCAAGCGCAGGAATATTTTCCGGCTGTTGGCCAAATGCCTGGTGGCGACATCGTCTTTCTGCGTGCGCATGGCTTTCACGTCCAGGCCGACAAATTCCCCGTTGCTTCCGTAATTATATTTGTCCAATATCCGCACCTGGTTGAACGCCCGGCGCAAATCAACGGCGCCGAACGTCTTGTCCTGGTCAAATTTCAGCCCGTTCTGGTCGTTGAGATGCACGGTCCATAATTTATTGAAAGAAAGCGCAAAACCCATTTCATCCGAAGGGTCCAGTCCGGCCAGGATGGCATGGGCGCTTTCAATATTGACGCCCACCCGTTCCGGAGCGCGGGTTTGGAACGCCAGCGCGATCGCATGGCCGGTGGTGGGAATGTAGGTGTGATCCATGGGCTCGTTTGGCTTGGGCTCTATGGCTATTTTTATTTCCGAATCATATTCCAGCATCGCGTTCATAGCCTCAAGGATGCGCTTGACCGCCTCCCGGCTGTCCTTGGCTTCGCGGGCATAGGTGCCTTCGCGCGCCAGCCAGAGCACGATCAATTTCGTGCCGAGGGCATTGGCGATATCAATACAGCGCTTGCTGCGTTCAATGGCGTATTTCCGGCAACCTGCCTCGTTTGACGTATATCCGCCGTCAACGGTGCGAGGGTCTTCCCATAACCGCGGCGCCACGAATTCCGCGGCCAGCCCGTGGGATTTGAGTTTGGCGCTGAGTTTTTCAGCTTCCCGAATAATCTGCCGGGGATTGAGTCTATTCAAATTGGGGACAGCATCGTCATCATGAAATTGGACGGCGTCAAATCCCAGTTTTTTATACATCGCCAGTTTTTTATCAAACGCGATTGACTTGCGCACGGCCGGGCCGAACGGGTCCGCGCCTTCATGAATGTTCCAGGGCCCGAACGAAAACTTGAATTTTCCCGCCATTTTATTTTCCTTTCTGTTTTTATTTTTCCAACACCAGCACGCGCACATCCAGGCTTTTCACGCTCAAGTTGATCCGGTCGCCGTTACGCGCAAACGGTTCATCCATCAAATCTTCGACATTCCGCTACCCGGACACAGAAACGTGTTCGGTTAACCACGTTGCGCGATTATCATGCAATATTCGGGTTATATATTTTTTGAACCGCCGGCCAGGCCAGCTTGTGATTGCGATGATAATCCACAACGCCCTTCAAATTGATCCCGCGCCAATGATGATTGACCGGCTTCGAGGGGTCGCGATAGTCCGCGTAACAGAACGGGAACGTGCCGCAAACCGCCGGATATTTTCCCGCAATTTCCATGTGTTTTTGGATCAAGGCCGCCTGGTAATCTTCCGACCAGAGATCAAGTCCGGCCGACCTGAATCCGGGTTCGGCGTCGGCGCCGAATTCCGTCAGCAATAGTGGTTTGCCCAAGGCTGATTTTTCCCGCAAACACGCGTCCAGCTTGGAGAGATCGCAGGGCCAATTTATGGCCGGGGCCGTTTCCACGGCGCCGTCCTGTCGGATGCGCTCATACCAGCCCCAGTACTGGTTGATTCCGATTACATCCGCCTGATCTTGCAGACAGCCAATGTTGCCATAGTAAGACGCATATCCGATCAAGCGCGAGCGGTCCAGCGCGCGCACCTGCTCAACACATGCGCGGAAAAACGCCTCTGCTTCAGGGTGCTCCGCGTTACATTCATTGCCAACGCTCCAGATGATTACGCTCGGATGGTTGACGGCCTGAAGAACCATTTCGCGCAACATGTTGACCGCCAAATTCTTGACACTGCTGTCGGAAAACGCTGTGCCGCCGGCCGATGATTTAGGGTTCAGACAATAGATCGGCGCTTCCAGCCAAAGCATCATGCCGCGCCGGTCGCATTCATCCAGAAAGAAATCCGGAGCGGGGAAATGACTGCGCAGGCAATTGACCCCCATGGCCTGCAGGTCGTCCAGGTCATGCTTCACAACGTCCGGATCAAAGACAACCCCCGTGGCGGGGTGATCATAAATGTAACACATCCCCCGCAAAAACAATGGCTTGCCGTTTATCAGGATCCTCGCGCCTTCCGCCGCCAGGGTGCGGATGCCGAATGATATCCCGCGCCGATCCAACACCTCGGCTCCGGCAAGAAGTTCCACCTCACAATGATACAATTGCGGAGTTTCAGGCGACCACGGTCGCGCCTTCTCCAATTCAAATGAAAACTTCCCTTGCGTGTCCCGCACCGGACCTTCACCCCGCCAAAGACAAACGCCCTCCGAGTTCATGATCCGCGCCCGCACCGTTAATTCGGATGACGCAGTCGCCGTCGCCACGACCAGCGTTCCTTTTGCGCCCGCGCCCTGCGGCGCCGCATCCACGCGCACACCCGCTATCCGGGAGACCCTTGTCACGGTCAGGGTCACATCCCGGTGGATCCCGCCATAGTTGTACCAGCCGATCACCGCCGGCAGGCGCATCTTCAAATGCCGGTTGTCAACCCGCACCGCGAGACGATTTTTACCGTTCTGAAGAACTTTGGACGCGTCCATGTCAAAGGCGGTGTAACCGCCCTCGTGCGAACCCACTTTCTGTCCGTTAAGAAAAACATCGGCCAGGTAATTGACGCCGCCGAAGTTGAGCCGCGCCACATGTTCCTCCGGCAATTTCCCTGCGTCAAAATCGCGCACAAACCAGGCCACGCCTTCAAAAAGATCATAACGCGCGTCATATTTGTTCCAGCAGCCCGGCACTTTTACCTCCTCCCAGCGCCCCAGACAAACCGCTTTTGAATAATCAAAATGCCGATGATATTCCGGGTCCTGGTCAACCATAAACCGCCACTTGCCGTTCAGGTTGATAGTGAATGTGCTTGCGCTGTCATTCATATGTTTACCTCCAATTGATAACCCGGACAACGAATAAACTGCCAGGGAATTTGCGCCAGGGGGTGATCCCGCACCACCCGGGACATGACCGCCAGCGAGAGCATGCGCCACCACGTGGCGAAAGC
>JAQUQV010000057.1 GCA_028715905.1 Kiritimatiellia bacterium | reverse complement strand
TGTAGTATTGATAAATAAGGGTTTTATGCGTATTTGGCGTGTAAATATTGGGGTGGGCCCGGTAGGATTTGAACCTACGACCAGAGGATTATGAGTCCCCTGCTCTGACCAACTGAGCTACGGGCCCGGACGGCAAAAATACACGAAAAATTGCCATTTTTAGAGATAAAAATAATTTGTAATTTTCTGCTTGCAACCTGAAGTTGTAACCCTTATAATAACCCGCATGAAAACTACCAATACGGTTACAAACAATCAAACTCTTGAAAGAGTCGGCCATTGTCTCTATCGCTCCGCAAAACCCAGAATATACTATGCCATTCTAAAACGCGCTGGCAAGCAAATAAAGCGGTCTTTGAAAACAAAGGACCGCGCGCTTGCCGGACGCCGTCTCTCGGAATTGCAGGAAAAGGCATCAAAGCTTAGCGGAAGTGAAAATGCAAAGATTACTTTTGCGGATATGGGGAAACAATGGCTACAGGTTGTCGTTGCGTCAATGAAAACCTCGTCGCACTCAAGGCAGGTTAAGATTGTAAAATCATTAAGCAAATTTTTCGGGGGAATACCTGTCCGCAGGATTACAAAGGCGGATGTTGAAAAATGGGCAACGGCAAGAAGCAAAGAGGCCTCGGCGCGGACATTCAACTATGAGCGGCAAACTTTTATCCGCATTCTGGATTATGCTATGCGGGACGGCCTGATTATGGATAACCCGGCCAGGATCATCAAACGCCGGAAACAACCAAAACATAAGGTCGTCATCCCGACAAAAGAACAATTCAAGACATTGATAGAGGCAATCCGAAATTTGAAAGCCACTGCGCATGAAGCGGCGATCCTTTGTGAATTCCTGGCATATAGCGGCTGTCGTCTTGGGGAAGCAATAGAAATGCGATGGGGAGACGTGAATTTTGATTTGAAACAGTTTACGGTAACGGGCGGAGACCTTGGGACAAAGAACAATGAAGTTCGGAGCGTGCCGCTATTCCCGTCATTGGAGGAATTCTTGTTGAAACTGCGGAATTCATTGCCACAAACGCCAAAACATTCCGACCAGATATTTTCCATTCAAAATGCAAAAACGGCAATAGCAAGCGCATGCCGGAATGCCGGACTCCCCCATTTTACCCATCATCATTTACGGCATTTCTTTTGTAGCAATGCCATTGAAGCCGGGATTGACTTCAAAGCGATTGCCGGGTGGCTGGGTCATAAGGACGGCGGTCTGCTGGTAGCCATGACTTATGGACACTTACGCGATGAACACAGCGTGGCTATGGCGAAAAAGATGACATTTGCAGTTGGCAACCCGTGAAGAGGTTAAAAATTATGGAGCAAAAAACAGTGTCAAGCGAATGGGTGATGGAAGTTCTCACAGAATGGGAAAAAGAAATACCGGATTCCATTTCGAAATCAACCATGAAGGCGATCCGCAGGCAGGCCCGCAAGGATATTGCGAAGTATAGACAGATTAAAATTGATCTCTTAAAAAGATGGCAACGGGAATGGATAATATGGTTGATTGCATTTATGCGGGAAATCGTCAAACCCAAATGGAACAAAGAAGAGACAACGGAAGAAGAAATACCGGCATGGCTGGATAAGGCTGAAACGGAAGCGGTGCAAGCATGGGCGCCGACAATGGATTTTAGAGCTTTGAAAGAAAAACAACCTGCGGATTCAGATGCGCTGATCCTGGGAAAAATGTTTGGGCATGAGTTTGCAACGTGGCATGAGGACAGCCCGGGACTGGCCGCATCATTTGAAAAGCTGAAACCGGAACAACGCCGCTTATTGGAAGTAATAAGCGAAGATCAACGAACAAAAAGATTGGAATATGTAAAAAAAGTGATGGCCGTTGCCAGTCGGCAATCATTCGAAGAAGCGGGCCGGTTTTTCAAAGGTTTTGCAATGGCAACGGCAAGGGGTTCGTTTTTCGAAACAGGAGAACTGGCAGGCGAAACACTGGCAACGAAGATTTATGGTATGCTCGCCATGTATCCGGATTTTATTTCCCGGCTTATAAGCGTTCGTGAGTTGTATGAATGGCTGCAGTTTATGCTTGGGAAGAATTTAATTGACAATATAAACGGCCAAAAACGTATTGAAAAAATTTGCGAACGTATCGGCCTGAGTTTCCGTCCGCCTGGTCGTCCCCGGACAAGGCAATAAATTCCGACATCTTCGTCTTACCCTTGACGGTATTTTCCTTTTAGTGCTGCTCCTACTATAGGGGCATGCAAAAAGAAATAAATATCGCTTTTAATAAACCGCTGAAGCTGGCGTTAACCCGCACTGAAATGGCGGAAGCCTTGGGGATTGCTCCCGTTACGATAGATCGCCTTACCAAGCGCGGTTTAATCCATCCCTCAAGGGCAACGCGTCGGCCTCTCTATCCTGTATGGGAAATTGAACGCTTCTTGCGCGAAACTTCAAAGGGAATTGACCTGTGAACGAATCGCGCATTAATCCTGATGGAATCATAGCCGGGGCGGGCCGATGCCCGCCTGCAAAGGCGGGCGCGGCCCTGCCCGGCGGGGTGGTGTCCAGTAACACACCCCCCCTGAGTAGTCAATGGATGGGTTCTGAAGATTGGTTTGAATGGGTGTTATATGTGGACTGGCAGGAGGAAAAGTGGCAGGAAATTCAGTTAAAACTGGAAGAATTGAAGGCCATTGCGGAAGCCGATGTTTTACCTGAAGAATGGGATTGTTTGTGCGTGAATGAGTTTGAAGTCAATGTTGAACCATGCGGCGCCCGGCTTGGCAAGGGGAAAAAGGGACCATACTATGCGTATAAAGCCGAATATGGCGGACTTGATGTGATGATTGCGAAATGTTCAACGGCAAAAGGCAATGTTCCGAATGTCGTCATAAGGGCAAGCGGCGAAGCCTGCCTTCTTATCGGTGTTGAGACCTGTCTAAAGCGTGGCCGGAATTTTGTCGCCGGTATAGGCGGCACAATCCGGAAAGAGAAGCTTTCCCGGGTTGACATAACGTTGGACATGCCCGGGGTCGGCATGAATGATTTTAAGTCGGCGTTCGACGGAGGAAAATATATTTGCAGGGCAAAGTCGCTTGGATGGACGCAAAGCAACGGATTGACGTTGAAATTTGGCGAGAGTCCCCTGCTGTTGCGCATTTATGACAAACTAGCCGAGACTCTAAAATGCGATAATCCCCGGAAAGTGTATGTAATGATAAAGCGGCGTTGGGGCGACACAATACCGGATCAAGCGGCGCGGGTTGAATTTGAAATCAGGCGGGAAGCTCTCAAGGATCGTGGCATTGACAGCGTAGATGACTATTTCAATAAAAGAGCCGATTTTGTGAATTATCTTGTCCATGAATGGTTCCGGCTTACCACGGAATCTGTTGACCGGAAGAACAAGAATCAATCAAGGGCTGAAGTGTTGCCTTTGTGGAAAGACGTGCAGACTGCATTTGAATCATGGGCCGGTAGTCCGGCTGGTTGCTCGCTTGAGCCGTTGAGTTTGGAGGCGGTTAACGTAACGCAAATGTTCAAGCAGGCGCTCGGAGTAATCAGGACAGCGGCACAGTGCCAGGGAAGAAACAACCTTAGCACCGAAGAACTTCTGTCGTATGCCATGTTCGGACTTCGCTTGACTGCTACATGGGTTCCGACGAGGCATAGAAAGCGGCGGGCAAGGCATATTGTAAAAATATCGTCAGCTTGTAATGTTGTAGATTTGACGAAGATAGATTAAAGTTCGATCTGGCAAATTGTTGAATTTAGGCCTTGAGATAAGGTTAAACCATTGGTAAACTCTCCTTTGAAAAAACAATAATGTATCTATCAAGAAGGATTATCCATGACAACACAGATTGAAAATGTCCTTGAAATTGCGGCTGATGCCCTGAAGCAACTCGGAGCACACGAAATCTATGTGTTCGGATCCGCGGCCAATGGCCGGATACGAGACGAAAGCGATATTGATTTAGCGGTGACGGGACTAAGCCCGGAATTGTTTTTCAAAGCTATGAGTCGGGCGACCGATATTCTTGGTCGTCCCGTGGACTTGGTTGACCTGGATGACGAGTCGCCGTTTGTTCATTATCTCAAGGAAGAAAAGGAATTAAGGCGTGTCGGATAAATTACTGAAGCAAATCCAATTGGAACGATGCATGCTTCGACAATTACTTGAAGACCATCGTCCATTATTAGACAAGGCTGAACTATCATTACCGGACCGGATTGAATGTTCCGCCTTGGCGGCGTTTTTGCATGGATTTTATAATGGCATTGAAAACATTTTCAAGCGGATGGCGCTTGAATTGCGCGAAAATATGCCGGAAGGAGCAAGCTGGCATCAGACATTGTTGGAACAAATGGCTAAACCCGGACTGCGGCGACCGGCGGTCATATCACCAGACCTTTTAGAATCGCTGAAAGAATATCTTGCTTTTCGCCATTTTTTCCGCCATGCCTACCCGTTTCAGCTTGCGTGGGCAAACATGTCCCACTTAGTAAAAAATTCCGGCAATGTTTTCGCCCGCCTTGAAAAGGAATTGGATTTATTTGAACAAAGCTTGACGGAGTCATAACGAAATGGCTGGCATTGAAAAGAAAGCCGCAAAACAAACATCTTGCGGCGGCAAGTTACTCCTCTGTCGTGGCAAGCGGATGAAATCTGTCCGGCGGCACCAGCCCTGGCCAGCGCTCGGGCAGGCTCTGGCAAAAACATCTGGATAAAAATGCGTTTGCAAGGAGTGTTGCTTCGTATGCTAAAAACCGATTGGCGAAATAAAAAAGTGTCTTAAACATGACGTTGGACGGATAAAAACAAAGATGTGGAAGAAGCTAACATCATTGTGGAGCCGAATAACAGGGGTGTCCACTCCCATCGGCGGTCTCAACTGGACGCCAAGTGACCGCGAGTCCAAAATCAACGCAGTTGTCGAGCAATACCTTGGTATTCCTCTCCAAGATCAAAAGACATTCCTTATGGATTTCGTCAGAGGAGGCGGGGCACTCCTTCCTGACTCTAAAGCGATTCTTGAGGCCGCTCACAATATCCAAATTCGTAACCCTTCTTCCAACTTCATCGACAAAATGCGGGGCCGCATCACGGATGAGGAATGGCTTGAGTTTTTCCAGTGGTACGTAAAACGGCCGCCACGTGTGTCCGATGTTCAGAATCAGACGAAAATTAAAGAAATATTCGACGAATTTAGAGCATATATGAACGCCAAAACAACGGCTGAAGGAGCGTAATAGATGGACATAGTAGTGCCGATCGTGATTTTCCTCGTAATTTGTTCTATTGCCGCTTTCTGGGCCGCGGCAATGAAACGACGCTGGTGGGTTTGGTTCCTCATTGCCCTTTTTCTAACACCGCTTGTCGCTTTTATAGGATTAATAATTGTCTTTTTTACCAGTGGCCAACCACGGCGTATCGGACGTGCAGTAAAGCGGGGGGTCCAATCAAGTTACGGGGCTGTCGCTGACTATTTCCCGGGTGAATCGCCAATAGATGATCAAAACAGGGAGCTTTACACAAGGGCTGGTTCTGAAATTGCGTCAAAAACTTATGACCAAGCATTATTCACAAAAGCATTCAGTGACGCTGACGGCGATGAAAATAAAGCAAAGGCATTCTATATCCGATACCGCGTGATTGAACTGCGCCAGCAACGCAAAGAAGCTGAAGAAGCCGCAGAGAAACAACGGCAAGAGAAGGAGTTCCAGAAACGCAAAAAAGATGAGGAAATAGCAGAGGAACAGCGAAAAAAGGCGGAACAACAACGGCAAGAAGAGTTGCTACGGCAACAAGAAGAGTGGCGGCGGAAACGGAAAGAGGCGGAAGAACGTCGGAAAGCAGAGGGAAAATTGCCATGGTACGTTTGGAAGCTGATTTTTGGGGCAGCGGGTGTAATAGCGTTGATAGTTATAATTGTTCCCAATCAGATGCGCTGGGAGGACGAACGGCGGCAAGCAGAGTACCGGCAAAGACATGCGCTAGTCCGTCAGGAACAGATTCGCAAAGAAGAGCAGGAACGTCAGGAACAGATTCGTAATGAGGAACAAGCTCGTCAGGAACAGATTCGCAAAGAAGAACAAGCCCGCAAAGAAGAGCAGGAACGTCGGGCGGCGAACGTAATAGACAAGGACGGCATGACACCGCTGATGAAGGCTGTGAGAATTAACAATCTGGATGCGGTCAAATACCTGATAGCCAAAGGCGCGGACGTGAATGTAAGGGACTATAAGTTCGGCTGGACGCCCCTGATGTGGGCTGCGCATAATGGTCGTCTGGATATTATTAAATTCCTTGTGGACAAGGGTGCGGATATAAACACAAAAAACAAGATCGGCACGACACCGCTGGTGTTGGCTGTGAGAACTGACAATCTGGTTGTAGATGTAGTTAAATTCCTTATAGACAAGGGCGCGGACGTGAATGTAAGGGACTATAAGTTCGGCTGGACGCCCCTGATACTTGCTGTGGGTAGAGGTCGTCTGGATATAGCCCAATTGCTAGTTGAAAATGGCGCAGACACAAACACAATGGACGGGGACGGCATGACACCGCTGATGAAGGCTGCGAAAAATGACGATCTGGATGCGGTCAAATACCTGATAGCCAAAGGCGCGGATATAAACGCTAAAAGTAATTTCGGCACGACGGCGCTGCATTTGTGTACATACCATGGGCATCGTCACTTGGCAGATTTTCTAAGGCAACACGGTGCAAAGGAATAGACATCCGCAAATGCCAATAAATTTTATAGGGCAAATTTGCCTGTCAATCAATGGTTGGCCTTGAGGAAAGAGCATGCCCGATGACCCGTTAATTTCCAGGTCAAAACTTGAGGGCTCTGATCCATTGTTTACGACCTGCGGGCGTGCCTTGTACGTGGCACAACATTTCGAAAGAAATCTTAGGGGTGTCGCAGCTGCACTCGATATTCGAGCCGCGTGCATTGGTGGCGAACTTTCACCTTCCGACGAAAAGAAGTTGAGTAAGGCCTACGGCGAGAAACTCGAGCGCCGCCTTTGCGAGAGCATTAGCCCCGGTTTGTCCGGTCATATCCCAGAGGCCTTAAAACAAGAGTTTGAGGCATACATGCTCCCGCTCTTCGATAGAGCCCGAAAAGCACGCAACCGTATTGCACATGATTCTTTGTTCGGGATTGAAGGATTGCAGATTCCTTCCGATGCCTTCGATCAGATCGTCAATTCTTTTCGTAAAGACGTTGAAATTCTTGCAGGTGCCGACTTTTCCGTTTGCAACATAATCCAAGTGTTCAACAAGGAACCTGTTCCTTGCTGTCGCAAAAGTTACGTCGATGACATTATCAAATGGGTGTTTGAACCAATCAATGAACTACTCACGAAAGGCCAACCACCGGCTGCAAACTTGCAACCCGGAGTTGTAACCCGGTGATGAAAAATGAGCGCATTTGGGATTATTCAGGATGAAACTGCTTTCAGCGGAAACACCTGAATACAAAGGGCTTGATCACTGGGGATGACTCGGGATGAAATGAGCGGAAATGGCTGGTTGGAATTATGAGTCCCCTGCTCTGACCAGCTGAGCTACGGGCCCGGATGGCAAAAATACGTGAAAAACAACCGTTTTATGCGATAAAAACAATTTACCGTTTTTTACTTGTAACCTGATTTTCCGCATGAAAACCACCAATACGGTTACAACCAATCAAGCTTTGGAAAGAGTCGGTCACTGTCTTTATCGCTCCGCAAAACCCAGAATATACTATGCCATTCTAAAACGCGCTGGCAAGCAAATAAAGCGGTCTTTGAAAACAAAGGACCGCGCGCTTGCCGGACGCCGTCTCTCGGAATTGCAGGAAAAAGCATCAAAGCTTAGCGGAAGTGAAAATGCAAAGATTACTTTTGCGGATATGGGGAAACAATGGCTACAGGTTGTCGTTGCGTCAATGAAAACCTCGTCGCATTCAAGGCAGGTTAAGATTGTAAAATCATTAAGCAAATTTTTCGGGGGAATAACAGTCCGTAAAAATATCGTCGGCCTGTGATGTTGCCGATTTGACAAAGGCAGATCAAGTTTCCGGCTAACAGCAAATTGTTGAATTTAGGCCTTGAGATAATATCAAACCATTGATAAGCTTTTTTTGAATATTAAATGTTTGGATGGTTTATAATGTGGTATTGTAAAGATCAAAACAGGATAGAGGTAAAAATTGAAATTGCGGGTATATTTGGATATTTGCGTTCTTTGTCGGCCTTTTGATGATCAGAGCGCGTTGCGTATACGGATGGAAACGGACGCGTATTATTTGATTATGGCCAGTATTTATTCGGGGCGTTTTTTGCCCGTTGTTTCACCGGTTCATTATGCAGAAGCGGAATCAATATCAGAAATGCAGGAACAGAGTCAGTTAATGGAACTGTTAAAGAGACTGGATAATCGTCAAATATTCAATATGGACAATATTAATATCAGGGCAGATCAATTGATTGCTATGGGATTCGGTGTTGCGGATGCATATCATCTGGCATGCGCGGAAATGAAGTCGGATGTTTTTATCTCATGCGATGATCTGTTGCTTAAAAGGGCGGTTATAAAAAAAATCGCCGTCAAAGTATATAACCCTGTTGAATTTGCATTAAAGGAGAAATTGCAATGAAAAACACAAATGTTATGGAAGAACCTGATTTGATGCGACGGATGGTGGGCACGCTGTTTGATAAATTCGGGCCGGTGGAAACACAGCGTTTTGTGTCGTTATGCGGCGGCAAGCGGATGGAATCTGTCCGGCGGCATCAGTTATGGCAAAAACATCTGGACAAAAATGCGTTTACAAAAAGAATTGCTTCGTATGCTAAAGGCTAAGTTGACGAAATAAAAACATGCCGTAGAAAAAAATTTTTATTGTATTGGTACATATTTAATGCCCAAAGACAGATTTTCATAATGTTCGTATGTTGCTAGGATGAAAGAACATTGATGAGCATAATTGAAAACGCTAAGGAAATCGCCGATCTGATCAAGAAGATCGGTGACGTGGAACTCTACAGACGTATAGTTGAGCTTGAGGGTGAAATAATAGAGCTCACTCGTGCAAAACGACAAACAGAGGCAAAAGTTGAACGTCTGGCGGAAGTCCTTAATAAGAAGGAGCAGATGCTCTTCCAAAAACCGTTTTACTACCTGTCAATCGATCCCCATCCCTATTGCCCACAGAGGTCAGCAAAATAGCTGTCCACCTTGATGGGCTAATTGATGTAGCGGCTGGCCCTCGCTTTGACTGTCACAACTGCAAATCATATTTCATAAAACGTTAAATCCACAACCAGTGGGTTCAGCATACCTCCAGCGGAAACAAGCTGAAATGATCGGTTGGAATTATGAGTCCCCTGCTCTGACCAGCTGAGCTACGGGCCCGGATACTTATCAATTAGGCCGCCAAAAGCGGCAACCGTATTTAATAGACGTAGGAGCCGCATCCCCATGCGGCGATTCCGGACGAACCGCATCCCCATGCGGCGATTCCAAACACCAGATGCATCGCCGAACAGGGGTTCGGCTCCTACCCACGATTTTGCGCTCTTTTGCGGCAAGTTTGAAATTCCTAATGATCCAGAGCGCGGTAGTCATAAACGATGAAAACAGGATTGACATTGCCGGATGTTAAGCTATCATTTCGCCGTAATAAATATATCATGAAAGCCCTCAATCGGTGGAGAAAAAAAAATGAAAATAACAATTAATTTCATGCGGTTGAGCATTGTTTGTTCCCTGGTTCTGCTCCTGAGCGGCTGCGCCATGTTCAGGATCAAGGTCAAGGATGACGACGTCAACAACATGCCGCAGCTGGATGCCAGATACGGCCCCCAGGACTTGCGGCGATTAAGCGCTGAAATAGCAGAAGAAATTGCCGGCAGTTCATTTGTCGTTAACCAGCAGGACAGTCCCATCATGATTATCTACGGAATCCAGCCGCGCACCACCACTTTTGTGGATACCCAGGCTCTTTCCGACCGCATCCGGACCACGCTCACACAGACCGGCAAAATACGGTTCGTCAACGAGGCCCGGCGCGATCAATTGATGAAGGAACAGGGTTTCCAGGCCCAGTCGGCAACGGACGAAACCCGCACGGCGGTCGGGAAACAGCTCGGCGCGCGTTACATGCTGACCGGGGCCCTGGTGGAAATGCAGAAAACAACCGGCGCCCAGGTCCGGGTTTCAAAAACGGAATTGATGTATTATCAGCTCACGGTTGACATCACCGATCTTGAGACCGGGATCGTGGCCTGGTCCACCCAGAAAGAATTTGCCCGCGAAAAACGAGAGCCTCTGATTGGATGGTAATCGGATAGGCAAAAAGTGGCAAAGGCAGAAGGCACAAAGACAATAACCGGCCCGCGCGGGCCGGCCCCCGGCATAAAACAGTCGTTTTCGCAATTTTGCCGGGATTGCGGTGAAAGACAAAAATCCGGGAACAAGCTGTCTTATTCTGTTTCCGTATTTTTTTTCACGGCGGCCTTGATGTTGCCGGCCGGATGTTCCAGCGTATCCGTGGAAAAGGCGCGCGCCAATTTTTACACGGGCCGCTTTGTCTACGCCAATGAAAACCTGAAGGACATCCCAACCGGGGACAAGGACGAGATTCTCTACCTGAGCGAGCGCGGCATGATCCGCCAGGCGGCGCGCTTGTATGAGGAAAGCAGCCTGGACTGGCGCCGGGCTACGGAAATCAACGATAGCCTGCCCGAGGTGAGCCTCAGCAAATCAACCGCCGGCCTGCTGGTCAACGACCGCGTTTTGACTTACCGCGGCCTGCCGTTTGAACGCACGTTGATTTATACCTTTCTGGCAAAGAATTATTTCGCCCAGCAGAACTGGGATTACGCGGCCGTCTGCGCGCGGAATATTATCGGCCACCTTGAAAATCTGGACGGTTTTCCGGACATGCCCTACAGCCGTTACCTGGCCGGGTTCGGCCTGGAAATGATCAATGATTACGGCAATGCCGCCATTCAATATAAGGCCGCCGGAAAAAGATTGAAAGAATTCAAAGACGCGGCGGGGCCGGAGACCCTCGCCCCGGCCGCAACAAACTCAGGCGAAGGCGGGACAGCGGCCCTGGTTGCCACGGAGGCGGGGCCGGGGCGTCTTGACTTTGCCGTTGAACCGGACGGCCGTATTTTATCACTGTCAACAAACGCAAATGCGCAATCAAACAGCATGCCGTCCGCGGCGGGATCCAATCCGTGCCAGTTGGTTTGTTTTATCGGCATCGGCAAGATGCCGAAATGGTGCGGGTCGGAATATGATTTTGAGATGGCGCCGTTTGCCGAGATTTACCATGGCGATCAATACCTGGGCCGGAGCTATCCGTTCGGCAATACCGCAACGCTCATGATTGAGAGCAAAAACCGGCTGGCCGCCCTGCAGGCCGCCAAAACCGGCACGCGCGTGGTCATCAAGGAAGTCATATCCGGATCCGTGGAATCGCAGAATGAGGCGCTCGGGGCCGTAACGCGGCTCATCCTGTTCTCGCTGGAACAACCTGACACGCGCTGCTGGGAAACCCTGCCGCTCTGGCTTGAAATCGCGCGCGTGCCCTGTTCCCCGGCGCTGAAAAATTACCGGATCGTTTTTAAATCCTCCGCCGGCGCCGCGCTGAAATCAAAAATTGTTACGGCGCCGATCGCCAGACGCGGAAACATTTTTGTTTCCTTCTGCCGCGACCTTGAAGAGGACGAAGTCCTCTCGCCGCATCCTTAGGCCGTTTATTCGCCTTTGCCGGGTTTTCAGCTACTTGCCGGTTTCGGCGTCAACCGTGCCAATGATGACCGCCGGTTCCATGGTGCCGGTTACGACGTTAATCCTGGCCTTATCCAGCACTCCCTTGACCTCCTCTGCGCTCAGCTTGGTGCGGAACAACGGGACTTCAACGGCGGTGTCGGCTTTCAGGAGCATGGCCTTGGTAACATCCTGGTAACCGGCCTTGCCCACGCTCAGGATATGGTCGCCGGCATACACCTGGAAATTATTTAGGGGCGTGGTGCCGATCAGCAGTCCGTCAATTTCAACCAGAGCCGGATCAGCGTCGGTCTTGACCGAAAGTTTGACCGTGGGCCGGTTTTTCTCCCCGGCAAATCTCGTCTGCAGGGATTGGTTCAAGGCCGGGACGGCTTTTTTCATCGCGTTCTGCAGGAGGTCCAGCAATTGATCCTCGCCCACAACGGTCTGCTGCACGTCCGATTGGCGGTAATTCTGGCTGGCGGAGCCCTCGGAGCTTGCGATGACGGCGCCGTCGCGCGTGTCCAGCGCCTGCAGGGTTATGCGCAAACTCAGGGTGGTGAACTCCGTTTTATATCCTCCCTGGTTGACAATTTGTTTGCCGGGGGAATAACTTAAAAGGCATCCCTTCAAGACCGCGTCGGCGTTGAGCGCCTGGGCCGCGCGCAGGAAAGATGGTTTCAGTGTGGTGGTTTTTTCGCCGTCCTTTAACTGGATGCTCTTCATCTGGCCGATAAAATCGCGGCGGTCAATCAGGACAAAGCCGGGATTGTTTGCGAGCAGTCCCATCAAGGCAAAAGCGCCTTTGTTGGCGACGGCCTGGGGGGAAATATTCCCCACCAGATTTTTGTCCGCGGAAACGCCGGCCTGGTTCTCAAAATCCAGGAGGGCGATTTTTAACGGCGCCGATGTTTCCGCGCCGGCGGTTAACGCCAGAACTGTCAAACCTGTCAGTAGTCCGATTTTCATGGTTTTTTCCTCCCAAGGCGGCCGGGCCGCCGTCCGAAACAAACGGCCGGCGGTCCGTCGTTAATATTGCAAACTTCCCGGCAAACTTTCATATGTCTTGGCGGAACGGTTTAGTTGCGTTTGAAGTTATATTGGCAATGTAGCAAACCCCTTTCCAATTTGCAAGAAATCAATGCCGCCGCTTCGCATCCAGGCCGCAATCCGCGGTTTAACCGCCGGGAATTCAGCCCGCATGTTTTACGCGAAAGTCGCGCCGTCTTCCGGAACGGAAAAAAACGGAGCATTTCCCGGGTTGCAAGCCGGCGGCAACTTTTAAACATGATGTTTTTTGTTTTGCCAAGGTGAAATAATACACAAAACAGGTGATTCTATCCATTGCCGGTTTGCGGCGGTTTTATATAATGATGGTTGTTTTTTTAAACTAATCGGTGTCAAATAATAATAACGGGAGGCGCGGATATCATGAATCGGGAAACCAAGTCGGCAAAAATCGCATTCGTCGGTTGCGGAGGCCATGCGACAGGAAATTTATATCCTGCCATTCACACCATACCGGAAATAGACCTGGTGGCGGTCTGTGACCAGAAAAAGGAACTGGCCGAAAGGAATGCGCGTAATTTCGGCGCGCGCCGCCTGTACACGGATCTGGACGCCATGTTCAAACAGGAAAAGCTGGATGGCGCCATCGTGGTCGGGCCGCCGCAGATGCATTATGAAATAGGGAAAAGGTGTCTGGATGCCGGCCTGCCGATCTTTGTTGAAAAACCGTCCGCGTTGACGTATGAGGCGGCGCTGGAATTGGCGGAATATGCGCAGAAGAGGAATTTGTATGGCGCCATGGCTTTCATGAAACGCAGTTCAACCGCCTACCGCATGGCCAAGGGAATTGCCTCCAAAAAGGAATTCGGCCGGCCGACCGCGCTTGAAGTCCGATTCTGCAACGGCCGCTATCCGGCCATCTGGGGCATCAAGGAGCCGGAGCGCGCCTATCTGATCGGCCAGGCGGTCCATATTTTTGATTTGATCCGTTTCTTCGGAGGCGATGTGTCCGAGATTTACGCCGCCTTGAACGTTTTTCAGCGGCATAAGTCCGACAACATGGAACGCGCCAATTTTGCCTATGCGATTTCAGTGCGGTTCAAGGACGGCGCGGTCGGCGTCATGAACATGAACGCCTGCCAGGGGCCCGGCTTCCAGATGTCTGAATATTTCATGCTGGCCGGAATGGAATGCTGGCTGGAAGTGCGCGACATGGTAGAACTCAATTATCATGCCAACAGCAAACCCATGCCGGAATTGATCAACCCCCTTGCCGGATACGGCACCATGGGCCGCGCGCAGATTTTCCAATGGCGTCCGGAATTTACGGAGTATCTGGGCGGCAAGGCCGAAGGCACGGTTGGTTATACCGGCGAATTGCAGAACTTTGCCCGGAAAATTCTCGGATTGGATGAACTGCGGGCAAACCTTTTTGACGGCGCCAAGGCGTTGCAGATCGCCGAGGCAATCTGGGAAAGCTCGCAAAGCGGAAAAACAGTAAAGATAAAATAAATAACCGCCCGCTTCACTGGCGCAGAGAACGCCTAGAAAAAACTCTCTGCGACTCGGCGGTAAAAAATATAAAATGGAGGACACGCAATGATCAAGATAGCGCTGATTGGCGGAGCCGGTTGTTACCATGCGAGATGTTGGGGGCGGATGTTCAACGGCGGCGATAAAAAACTTGCAAAACTGCATAAATTCCCGGCGGTTGCCGATAATGTCCGGGTCAAGGGCGCAAAAGTAACCCACGTGTATGACGACAAGCGCGCTGACGCCGAACTGCTGGCGAAAGCGTGCGGCATTCCGAACGTCGTCAGCCGGCAGGAGGACGTGATCGGCAAGGTGGACGCGGTCATGATCCCGGATGACTGCAGCATGGCGCATCAAAAGCGCGCCGCGGTATTTTTGAAGGAAAAAATCCCGACTTTTGTTGACAAGCCGCTTTCGCCTGATCCGCGCGAGGCGGAAGCCATCATCGGCCTGGCGCGCAAGCATAAGGCGCTCTTTATGTCGTCCTCGGCCCTGCGTTTCGCCCGCGAGATAGAGGATTTCAACCGCAAAGACCGCGCGGCCATCGGCGATATTATCACCGGCAATGCGCTCGGACCGAATGAGCTTGTTTTTTACGGGATTCATGCCCTGGAGGCATTGATTACGCTGGCGGGCCCGGGCGTGCGTTCGGTGCGCAATGCCGGCGGCATATACAGGGACGTGCTTTCCCTTGAGTACAAGAACGGACGCCTTTTCACGTTGACCGTCAATAAGGAAATGAACTATATTTTCCAGGTAAATCTCTACGGGACAAAAGGCTGGCGCCAGGTGACGATCTCCGACAGCGCATATTTTTACTCAAATATGCTCAAGCACTTTGTCCGGATGGTCAGAACCGGCCGGGAGCCTTTCTCGCCGGATGAGACATTGGAGATTATCCGCATCCTGGCGGCCGGCGCCAAATTGCGCAATACGGCGAAGAAGATTACGATTTAAACGCGTCTTTCGCCGGCGAAGTTGCCAAGGCGGGCCGATGCCCGCCCTGACTCAGGCCAGCCACGCACTGTGCGCGGCCAGGGTTATTGATGCTTCCTTCAGGCTTTGTCTGTCAATGGCCAAATCTTGACCGCCGCGCTCAATACACTCCTGGCCGCATCCGCGCAACAACTCATCGCGCCGCGCGGGCCGTTTCGCGCCAGAGACGCTGTATCCTCACCCGGTATTATTTTCTTGCTTTTCATCGCGGTTTTTGACATTTCAGGTGCTGGCCGCAGGAGATTTTTAAAATGAAAGGCGGAGGACTGAAACGAATATGAAAAAAAGATATGCACAGGTGGGGCTGGGCGGCCGATCGCGCATGTTCACGGCGGCGATTCTGGGTAAGCACGCGGATGCGTGCGAA
>JAQUQV010000056.1 GCA_028715905.1 Kiritimatiellia bacterium | reverse complement strand
GGCGCCCAGAATATATTTCCATTTCGTTTGCGGAGATTCCAGTTCATCAATCGTTTCCTGACTGATCATGCCACGGTCGGCGACGATGCAAATATTGCTGATCCCAAAGCGCTTTTTCATCCTCTCACGACGGCAAACAAGTTGTCTTTGAATACCTTGATCATTATACCAACACTACCCAAACCGTCTCTCTTGCCGCCCGCGACTTCCTCGCAAAACTCATCGCTCATATCCCTGACCGCTATTTCCGCAAGATCCGTTACTACGGCTTCCTCGCCAATCGTGTCCGCGGCAAACTCCTTCCTGTCGTCTACAAGCTCCTCAAACAGTCTCAAAACTACGCTCGTTCCGTTTTCTGCCGCTGGCGGCAAATGCTTATCTCATCTTTTGGCGCCGATCCGCTCCGCTGTCCGAACTGTAACACCCAGCTCCGTTTCTCGTATATCGTCCTCCCTGTCCGCTCCCTAACCCCTTTCCATCAGGAGATCGCTCATGGCCATTTTAAACTTCTTTAAAAAACATCCTCCAATCCTCTTCCGTTGCTCCGAATGCCATGACGAGAAAACTCTCACACGCCGGCAACTCCGGCTCGTCGCCAAACTCTGCCCTCAGAACCCCATTTGCCCATTTTTGATCCCCTGCCCTGCTTGCAAAACTGGTTTCTTGGCTCCGGTCGATTACACCGATGACCAGGGAAACCGCTTTATGCTCGATCAAATCAAAAAACGCATCTTTATTGACCACGCCTCCCACACAACCTTTTCTTTTGAATTCGAAAAATGAACTTTGAAATTCCTATGCATGAACTTATCTATTAGAAACGGAACAACCCCAAGCCATTTTTGCTGTTGCATGGTTCAAATATCACTTTCCCCGGAAGGCTAAGGCACGGGTTCAAAAGACCTGTTTAATCTTGGTTGCACTCGGACGGGATCTTTTGGGCACTTTAATGCCTTTTCCTGCCATTTGAGAAATAGTCAATAAAATCAAGGAAAAGCGTGAACTGTATTGAAAATAAAGGGGAGGCGCGAAGCGGAATTGAACCGCTGTAACAGGTTTTGCAGACCCGTGCCTAACCACTTGGCTATCGCGCCGTCTGTGTCTCTCGTATTCCCGCAAAGCGTTGTGCGTAAGAAAAAAACACACAGCCTGCAGAATCACTCATACCATACCAGACGGCATGGATACGTCAAGCCGGATTTGCCCGCCGCCTTTTTCCGGCCGCAATCCTGCCATGATGTTACGGGCTAGAAATAAACCGAGGCCGTGGCCAGAAACTGGTATGTGCCGCGGAACCCCGCTGGTTTTCTGGTTTTTTCCTCAAGCTCTGGGATGGATGCGATTTCACCCGCCGCGAGTTGTTTTAAGCGCCGGTCAAGTTCCGCCAACCGGGCCGCCTGGCCGGCCAACCGGATTTGCATCACCTCGTATCCGAAGGTCTTGTTCCGGTCATACCACAATTGCCGGTATTGTTTTTCAAAATCCGCCACTGCCCGGGTCAGTTTGCCTAGCAGCTTTCTGGCGCTAGCCGTCTTTTTACGGTCGCGCAGGGTATAAGCCGCGGCCACGGCCCGGCCGGCCTGGATTTTCAATCTTAAAAGCATGATCAACCGGCGGATGAGACGGATGTCCCCGGCGGCGCCTTGCGGATATTTGGCGAGCGCCGCTTCAAGGCGGCGGTAATGTTTTTCCATTCGGCCCCAGTAGCCGGGGCCGAAATGCGTTTCCTGTTCCTTGCGGTAAATCCCGAGCAAAGGGTCGTCCCAGAGCAGGGCCGGGGCTGAGATGTTGTCCTTTTCCCGGAAGAGGGTGATGTCGCCGGCAATCACGTGCGCCCGGTAACTGCCGCCGCAGATTGCCGCGAATTTTTTTGCCAGCGTTTCATGGCCGGGCTCGCCGGCTCCATAAATTTTTTCGGCGGCATACAAGGCCCCCGCCAGGGCGGAGCTGCGGTCGCAGTAACCGCCGTCATCGCCCCACATGGTGAAAATTATTTCCTCAACTTTTTCGCGGCGGCAGGCTTCTATACAGGGGCGGATCGTTTCCGCGGTTCTGCGGTGGTTGTGCCACAAGACCGGCCAGGTCCAGATGCCCGAGGCCATGACCGGAAGCGATCCCAGCCGGCGGTGCCGCCGGATCCATTCCCTGTAAAAACCACTGTCCGTATGATAATAATCCCAGTAAACCAGCTGCACGTCGCGCGGAATTTTTTCAATGACATCCCGCGGGGTAATTGCTTTTTTATCGTAATAATCCATGTTTTTGCTGCCCATGCGGAAAAACATGTCCGACCAGATCATGGGTTTCAGGCCGCGTTTCCTGCATTCGGCCGTCACCCGGTTCAGGTGGTCAATGTAAATATCAAACGGCCGGCGGTAGCCGTTCAAATCCATATAGCGGCCGCGTCCGAGGTTATGGGTTTCATCCATCCCGAGGTGAATCCGCCTGCTTTTAAAAACGCGCCCGTAGAAATCCAGCATTTTGTTGATTAATTTGTAAGACTTTTCTTCGGTGGTCAGCAGTTCGGCGAAAGTATCCCTGATGCCGCCGTAGCGCGGCCAGCGCAACGCCGGTTCAAGGTGGCCGAGCGCCTGAATACAGCCGACCATTTCAATGCCCAGCCGCGCGGCGTATTCATCAATCTCACGCATTTCGGCGGTGGTGTAACGTCCGCGCAAGTAGCCAAAACACTCCTCGCCGGGCAGTTCGTAGATGTCCTTGGTGTAAAGCATCGCCTGGTTGTAACCCATCAGCGCGGCGCGGCGCAGCCATTCCTTGAGATAGGCGGTTTTCATGACCGCGTTGCGGGAACAATCAAACATCAAGCCCGCCGTCTTAAAGCAAGTTTTTTTCTCCACGATCCGGTTCCCGCCGATAAGTCCGGAAAGCAGAATGCCTATCCCGCGCGCAACCAGGCTGAGCGTGCCGCCGGTAATTTCCACCCGATCCTTTTTGCGGCTGATTTTCAGTCCGTTGCCGCCGATGGCCGGCGCGATTCGCGTTTCCCCCTTGTTTTCAATGATCGGATAATGTTCTCCCAGCGTCGCGAGGAGAGTGCGGATGCGCGGGTCTTTGACTTCGTTTTTATCCCATGTAATGATATTTTTATTCCTGTTCATGGTTTTATCGTATTTTTTTACCGCGCCAGGTTGTATTCAACATGATGCTTTTCCCTGCCGGCCAATCAGCCGCGCGCCGGCGGAAGGCCTGGCAAGACTGACGGCGCAGACATTCCCGAACTTTTCGGCGTAGGCGGAGGAAATTTTTACGCCCGCTCCGGCCGCATCCTCCGGCCGAACGAGGAGTACCGCGCTCCCGCCGAAACCGCCGCCGGAGAGCCGCGCGCCGAGAACCTCCTTTAAGCCGGAGGCAATTTCCACGATGAAATCAAGCTCTTTGCATGAATTTTCAAAATTGATCCGCGAACTTTCGTGCGACGCAAACATGAGTTTTCCGAATTTTTTCATATCGCCGGCTTGCAGAAACCGCCGGGCCTGCACAACCCGCGCATTTTCGCCGACAATATGCGCCGCCCTTCTGGCAACAACCGGATCAAGACTTTTACAATGTTTTTTCAATTCCTCCGGTGACACATCTCGCAGAGCTTTTACCGGATGATCCAGGACTGAAGCAAAGAAAAGCGCCGCCCGTTCGCACGCGGCGCGCCGTTCGTTATAGGCCGAGGCCGCCAGGCTGTGCTTAACGCCCGTGTTGACCATGAGAAAGCAGATATTTTTGTCAACCGGCACGGTTTCCACGGCAAGCGTTCTGAAATCGGTGAAAATCAGCGATCGTTCCGCGCCGAACAAGCTTGATATCTGGTCAAGCAGTCCGCAACGCGCTCCGGTGAACTCATTTTCAGCCTGCTGGCATAGTTCTGCAATCCGCATTTGCGGCGGCTGCAACCCGTAAAAATCAATCAACGCCAGCGCGGCGGCCACCTCCAGCGCCGCCGAGCTGGAAAGCCCGGCACCGGCCGGCAGATTGCCGGAAAAAATAAGATTAAAACCTTTTTCAATCTTTCCTTCCCCACCGAGCTGGTTGACCACGCCGGCAATGTAATTTGCCCAATGCGGACTTTTCAACGGCTTTTCCACGGGCAGGTCAAATTCGGCGGTTTCGCCCGGATCAAGGGCCGCAAGAACGCAATGTTTCTGTTCGCCGCCCGAAACCGCCGCGCAAACCCCCTCGTCAATCGCGGCGGAAATTACAAAGCCTTCGTTATAGTCGGTATGGTTGCCGAGGACTTCAATGCGCCCGGGACCGTAGGCAACGGACCGGGGGGGGGCGCCGAAACGCGCGGTATGCCGGGTGATAACGCGCTCAATGAGGGGCGAATTCATAAGTTGAAGGTGGCTAGCGTTGCATGTTGGAAGTTTCCCGCCGGAGCGGCGCTCCGGTATGCTCATTCCCTGATAATTTTCAGAAGCTCCTCTTGCCGTCCGCGGAGCAATTCCTGACTGCGGGCCTCCAGGTTCAGGCGCACAAACGGTTCTGTATTGGAAGCCCGCACGTTGAACCACCAGTCGTCAAACTCAACGCTGAGTCCGTCCAGCTCAAACATTTTGCCGGAGCCGTAAGCTTGGCGCAGACGGTTGAAAACCTCGGCGGGATTTCCGACTTCCGAGTTGATTTCCGGGCTTTTGAAATACCGCCGCAGAGGCGCCACCAGAGCCGAGAGCGGTTTTCCCGACTGGCTGATCAAATTGGCGATGAACAGCACGGCCATAGCCGAGCTTTCGGTATAGTAGTTGTCGCGGAAATAGTAATGCCCGGACAGTTCGCCGGCAAAAACCGCCTTGGCGTCGCGCATTTGCCGCTTGATGAAGGCGTGGCCGACCCGGCACATCTGCGGCGTGCCGCCGTTTTCCTCAATCAATTCCTTGACCGTCCAGCTGCTCCGCAAATCGTAGAGGATTTTTCCCTTTTCCTTTTTCAATACGCTCTGGGCGATAAGGGCCGTAATCAGGTCCATGGGGACAATGACCCCGGCTTCATCCACAAAGCCGACCCGGTCGGCGTCGCCGTCAAACGCGGCGCCGAAATCGTATTGGCCCGATTTAACCTTATCCTGGAGCGCGGCGAGCGTTTCGGTCTTGAGGGGGTTGGCCTCGTGGTTTGGAAAAGATCCGTCCAGATCGGCATAGAGCGGATCAATATCCATCAGTTCTTCCAGCGCCCGGGCTTCAATGGCGCCCACGGCGTTGGCGAAATCGGCCGCTATTTTTATGGGGCGTTCCAGTTTGGCAAGCGTATGGACGTGGGCGGTGTATTCGGATAAAATATCATACTGGATGACCGCGCCCGGCGCAGGGGCGGCGGGCTTGAATTGCCCGGCCAGAACCATTCTTTCAATGTCGCCGATGCCGGTCTGGCCGCTGATCGGCACGGCCCGGGCCCGGCAGAGCTTGAATCCGTTCCATTCGGCCGGATTGTGCGAGGCGGTGATCATGATGCCCGCCTCCGCGCCGAGGCGGCCGTTGGCGAAATAGGACATGGGGGTGGAACAAACCCCGAGCGATATGATGTCGGCGCCCTGCATGGTCAATCCCCGGACAAGGGCCTCAAAGAGCGGGAGGGAATGGGGCCGCATATCCCGCCCGACAACGACTTTACGGCAATTCAGATAGGTTACAAACGCCCGGCCGATTTTAAAGGCGATTTCCTCCGTCAGATCCTTGCCCGCGATGCCGCGGATATCGTATGCCTTGAATATTCCCGCCATATTAAACGCCTCCTGCCGGTATGATTCCTTGTCTTTAGTGCCTCAAATGTTAAACACGGCTGCCAACGCCGATGAATTTATTGCCCGCCAAGTTCGCAAAGTTTTTTTTCAAATCAGCGTTCTTTGCGGGATAATTCTTTCGGCTACGGTCAAAATCCGCTCCAAGCAAAGCAGATTACGCCCGGAATCGGAAAAGAAAAGTTTTTTAACTGTTTTTTTTCATGTGTGCACCACAGGCTGTTTCCCCGGAAATATTTATTTGGCCGCGCCGGATTGGGGCGGCAGGGAAGGAATGACATTGTCTTCCGCCGTTTGGGAAAGGCCGGTGAGCTGTTCCATTTTCAAACCGAGCCGGTCAAACCGCCGGGCGGCGTCGGCGTATTTTTTAAGCGAATTGTTAAGGTGCGTGCCCACCAGCTCAAAATCCCCGGCAAACACCTCCAGTTCCTTTTGCAAACGCAGGATGCCGTTAATAATCTCCCGCGCATTTTCTTCAACGCGCATGCCCCGCAATCCCAGCAGGATGGTCTGGAGATAGGCATAAAACGAATTCGGTGAAACCGGAATAACGCGTTTGGCGAGGGCGTACTGGAGCAGCGGCTCGCCGGGGTTCCATTCATTCCTCGCGATTATTTCGTAGAAAACCGATTCGGCGGGAATATACATCATGGCAAAGTCAAACGTGCCCTCGTCGGTGCGGATGTATTTCTGGGCGATGGCGTCAATATGTTTTTTTACGTCGCGCGCGAACGCCCGCCCGGCGGCGCTGGTTTCGCCGTCATCGCCGGCAGACAGAATGCGCTTGAAATTTTCCAGCGGGAATTTGGCGTCAATCGGGATAATGCCGGAAGACAGCTTGATGACGGCGTCCGCGGTTTCGCCGTTTTGAAACCGGTGCTGGTTTTCATAACTCTTTTCCGGCAGGACCTGGGCCAACAGCTCGCTGAGCAGGTATTCGCCCATTGATCCGCGCAATTTCGGCGACTGGAGTGTCTGTTGCAGTTCGGAAATTTCGCGGCCGACCTCAAAAATGCGCCGGGAAGCCTCGTCCATCCGGCCGAGCTGCTGGCGGACGTCGCTGATTACCCTGGAAGAGTTGTCCAACCGCTCGCCCATGCTGCGGCCGGTATCGGTCAGGCGGCGTTCAACGATTTCATTGAGGCGGCGGATGTCCTCCTGCAGACTGCGCTGCAAGCCGTCAAACTTGCGCGCTGTTTCCGCCGTGCCCGCGCTGATCTGATTCTGCAAAAGACCCAGCGCCTGGACGTTCGCGTCCGGAGTTTTTCCGCCGCGCGCAAAAAACAACCTGGCCAGCAGGATAACGATAATCACGCCGATTGCCAAGATAACTGCCAATAAATATTCCATCGCCCTTGAAATATACCGGGAAATCGGGATTGAACAAGTCTTGATTTGCCGCCGGGGTTTGTTTTATCATTGGCAGTCATGAGCGGACGCAACCCAATTGAAATCCTCTGCCCGTTCTGCGGACAGGAAGCAATTTTAAGGCGGACCCCGCGTTACGAAGGTTTCCGGCGCGCCGGCGACAATCTCGCCTGTTCCGCGTGCGGACACGCTTTCGCCAGCGAGGCGGAGGTGCCGTTCAAAACGAAAAAAAACTCTGATTTGTTTGACCGGAGCGAACTGGAGGGCCGGCCAAAAATTTTTAAGCCGGACGAAGCCGCGCGGCTCTGCCGTCATTGCGCCCATTACGTCGTCAATCCGTTCGCGCAGCGTTGCGCCCTGCGACATGAGGAAGTTGAGGCCACCGATTCCTGCGCGCGTTTCACGCCGCGGCCCGCGGCGGCGAAAAAGGAAACGCCCGGGGGCGAAACGTGAGGCGCATTTTTCAGGGGTCAATATTTTCCAGACGGAGGGTGTCGGGATTAATGCGCCGGTAGAAACAGTTGCGCGGCCGGCCGGCCTTATTCCGGGTGTGGCAGATGCCCCCGCGGCGCGGGCGCACCCGGTATAAAAGGGAATTCTGTTCGCAATTGATATAAGCCTCCGCCAGCTCAAATGTTTCGCCGGAGGTGCTTCCTTTTTCCCATAATGCATTGCGTGAAGTGCTCCAGAGGATCAAACTGCGTTTGCGCAGGGCCATGAAAAAGGCCTCCTGGTTGGTATAGGCCAGCAGGATCACCTCGCCGGTGTTGATATTCTGCACCGCCACCGGCAGAACGCCGGACAAGCCGGCCAGTTTGTTGAAATCCGGACGCAACTCGGATGTTTCTTCCAATGAATTCATTGCTTCTCAGCCGCTTGTTTAAAATATCAAGGCGATACGATGTCCGGCATAAGGCGGTTTAAATCCGCCAGTATATCCGGGTTGGTTTTATAGGCGGCTTGGGCGTATAACTCCGCGGTTTTAAATACGCCGTTTTCATAGCAAAACAGCGCCATCTGTTTCAATATGATCGCGCGCTGCGGCCCGGAAAGACCCAGGGACTCAATATAATAATTGACGATGCGCGCGATCTGGGGAACGGCGATCGCTTCCCAGGGAATGACGGTGCTGCCCGCCGGTCCCAGCGCCACGGTAATGCTGTTTTCGCCGTTGGCCCGGACAATATCGCGGGCGGTTTGCCCCATAAGCCAGCAATTCCTGGCCGGGGCGCGATTGATCGCATTGATCAGCCAGCTTTTCAGTTTTGCAATTTCAGAGTATGTTTCTTCCAGATTGTCCAGAGCGGCCCTGGTTTCATCCAGCGTCATTTTCGGCCGGATGGAAGCCAGGGAGCTTTGGGCTTCGCTGAATTTATGCCGGCCGATTAAAAGCGCATTGGCGCCGCGCGCCCTTTCCAGGAAGTCAAGCTCGCGCTGAATGATTGCCGGCCGCATTTTTTTCAATTCTTCCTCTTTTTTTCTGGCCGTTGTTTTTTCTGACTCCAGCTTGCGCCGGAGGGCTTCTGCCTTCACCTGTTCAGCTTTTTTCCGTTTGATTTCCTCCATCGCCTTCTTATGTTGGGCGGCGGCCTCGGCCAATACCTCCCCGGCCAGTTCGCCGGATTCCTGCATCGCTCCGTATATGCCGATTAATTCGTCAAAATCTTTTTTAATCCGGCCGGAGAACTGGAGGGCGGACTGGCTGTTGGTGGCAACCTCCAGCCGGCCAAACGCGGCGCCGGCCCGGGCCCAGATGTCATCGGATTCATTGAGCCATTCTTTTGCCTTGTCGGTTTCATCCATGATGCGGGCGGTTGCATCGTCAACGCGTTGCGCCGATTCCGCCATCCGGTCGGCCCTTTCTGCGAGCGGCAGGATATTGGTCCCGGTTTCGGCGATGATTCTTTTCAGGTTGAGAATCCTTTCCCAGGTTGCCCGGCCCTCTGCCCGGGACTGCTCCAGCAATTGGCGCTCGGCCGCTTCCTGTTTAAGCCGCTCCTGTTTCTGGTTGTTGTAAAACCAGCCGAGCACCCCCAGGGCGATTAAAATCACGCCGGCGGCCGCGCCCGCCGCCGTTTTCCAGTTCAATTTGCGCAGCCAGGCTTTTATTTTTGTTTCAGAAACCTTTATCGGTATAGGCGAAATATGGCTTTGTCTGGCAAGCGGTTTCTCGGCCGCCTTGAACGCATTGCGCATGTCAATCAGCAGGGCGGGGTAGGATGGATAACGCATGGCCGGCTCGGCTTCCAGCATGCGCGCGATCATTTTCGCGGTCGCCGGGTGCAGATTGGGATTTATTGAAAGGATATCCGGCGCCGGCTGATTGAGGCGCGCCGCGACCACATCGTTGGAAGTCGGGCCGTCAAAGGGCGGCTTGCCGGTCAGCATATGAAAGAGGGTTGCTCCGAGGCTGTAAATGTCAGAGCGAAAATCCACCTTTTTCCCGCGCGCCTTTTCCGGCGCGATGTAATAAGGCGTGCCCCAGACCGGCTGGCCGTGCCGCTGTTCGCTGATATAACTGGCCAGGCCAAAATCCACCACCTTGGCCTCGCCGCTTTTATTGAAAAGAACATTCGCCGGCTTCACGTCGCCATGCACCAGCCCGACCCCGCTGGCGGCCATTAAGCCTTCCGTAACTTCCAGGTGTATCGCCAGCGCCTTTAATTCGTCAACCGGGCCGGCGGCGATCAGATCGTCAAGTTTGCCGCCGTCAACCAGTTCCATGACAATATAAGGCTGGCCGTTGTGCTGGCCGAAGGAATAGATCTGCACCACGTTGCGATGGTTTAAGGCCGCGGCCGCCTGGGCTTCATGTTTGAAGGCCTGGACGAATTCAAGATTGTCGCCCAGGTCCTTTTTCATCACTTTCAGGGCAACCTGCCGGCCAAGCTCGCGGTCCATTGCCTGGTAAATGACGCCCATGCCGCCGGCGCCAAGCTGTTTGATCAAGAGGAAGGACGCAAACTTTGCCGGCACAATCTGTTCAATGCCGCATTGCGGACATTGGATTTTGACAAACGGCTCCAGGTGCGAAACGTCAAGTATCTTCTGGCACCCGGCGCAAGTAAGCTGGGATACGTGTTCGGCTTCTATGCTAACCGCTTTTTTTTGCGTTTTGTCCATGGCGCTCCGTCCGGAGGCGGCAAAACATCGGCGCACCCCTTTCGGCCTGTTGGGATAATAGCCTTTTTCTATAGAATGGCAACTAACAATAAATGTTCAAATTTCTTGCGCGCGCCGGCCGGCGGCGCCGGATGCAAGGTTCCGTAACGGTTTGGCATAATACGGATACGCATCCGCCGGACTGCCCGGGTTGATATATTTCCAGCGTTTGTACATCCACATCCATTGTTCCGGATGTTTCTCTATTTCCCGCTGAAAGGAGGCGGCAATCTGCTGGGTCAACTGCTTTGCAAAATCAGGGCCCGCCTCGCGCAAAAGATCGGTTTTGAACTGCGGAAAAGCATAGAAAGTATAGTGCCCGTCCCATTGCGCCCGGCAGAACACCGGTAGAATCGGCACCTTTTTCCTTTCCACCAGAACCGCCGCAATCGTGGAAATCGGACACGGCAGGCCGAAAAAATCAACAAAAACCCCGCCATTCTCCGGCTTGGTGTTCTGATCAAGCAAGATGGCCAGGTGCAGACCGCGGCGAATGGCCCGCAGGGAGCCGCGCACCGCCCCGCGTATGGGGATAATTTCTGCGTCGCCGGCCGCCCGGAATTTATTGAACATTACATCCACGGCCGGGTTGGACAACGGCGCCACAATCGCCGCGTGCAAATAACCGTGCGCCGTGAAAGCGCGCGACATCAACTCCCAGTTGCCGAAATGCGCCGTTACCCCTATGGTCGGCGGCGACTGCGGGAAATAAGCGGGAACCGAAGCGTCCATCCTGACATATTTTCTGACGCGCGCGCGGGTATTGCGGGCAAACCAGAAAAAATCAAGAAAGACCAGCGCCATGTTTTGAAATGACCGGACGGCAATCCGTTTTTTCTCATCCTTTGATTTCCGCGGCCCAAAGGCGATTTCCAGGTTCGCCATGGTCAACCGGCGCTGGCCGGATGCGCAATGGTAGGCGATTGTTCCCGCCAGGCGCGCGCCGGCCAGAATCATCCGCCGCGGCCAGAGCGGCAAAACGGCCAGCCCCAGGCGAACCAGCAAAACCTCAACGATCTGACGCGCTTTGTTTAAATTTACCTCCACGAATGGAACGTTTGGTGAGCCGGGCGAGATTTGAACTCGCGACCCCAGCATTAAAAGTGCCGTGCTCTACCGACTGAGCTACCGGCCCACCATGATTTTCCCGAAATCATCCGGCAGAATTAATAATTTATGCAAAAAAGAGCATTTTTGTCAAACCCGAATTTTGCATGTAACATGCAAAAAAATTCAGGTCAAAAAATAATGGAAAACGAAAAACCGCGCTGGACAAGCCCGGCGGATTGCATAATATGTCATTTATTCCATGGAGACAAAAAAACATGAAATGCCGGTTCAAGGCGGCCTCGTGAAAATTGAACTGCTGGCCGTTACCCCCCGCGCTGAGGAAGTGATTGAGTTTGCCGGGCGGGTCTGCTACCGGAGCGCGGAGAAAAGGGCGCCCGGCAGCGCCGCAAAATTGATCGCAAAACTCATCGCCATGGGGCATGAATCGCCCCTGGAACACGCCTTCGCCACTTTTCATATCCTCGGCTGTTCGCGCGCCATGACGCATCAGCTTGTCCGGCACCGGCTCATGTCGGTTTCACAGCAGAGCCAGCGTTACGTGGACGAAAAAACTTTTTCTTGCGTCATTCCGCCGGCGGTGCCGGATGGACAGCGCGCGGAATTCCAGGCCGATATGGAATCTATCCGCGCCATGTACGTCAAATGGCGGGCGCACGGCCTTAAAAAAGAGGATGCCCGGTTTGTTCTGCCGAACGCCTGCGCGAGCGAAATCGTTATCAGCGCCAATTTTCGGGAATTCCGGCATATTTTCGCAGTGCGCTGCGCGCCGCAGGCCCAGTGGGAAATCAGGCGGGCCTGCGCGGCAATGCTCCGGGAACTTTACCGCCATGCGCCGAGCGTCTTTCAGGACCAGCTGGGCCTGCTGGAAACAAAAAATCAAGAATGAGTGTTAAACCGCAAATAGTGATTGTCGGTTCGCTTGCTTATGACGATATTGCCACGCCGTTTGCGGCGCGCAAAAACGCCCTGGGCGGCTCCGCCAGCTTTGCCTGCGCCGCGGCGTCTTTTTTTGCGAAATGCGGCATGGTGGCCGTGGCCGGCGATGACTTTTCGCGCGTTTCCATGAATACGCTTAAAAAAGCCGGCATTGACCTGGTTGGACTGCAATTTGCCCGGGGAAAAACCTTCCGCTGGTCGGGAGTATATGAAGAGGATTTCAACAATCGCCGCACGCTCTCCACAAAACTGAACGTGTTTGCCTCTTTCATGCCGGAATTGCCGGAAACGTACAAGGCCAGTCCCTTCGTATTCCTGGCGAACATTGCCCCGGCACTCCAGGCGCATGTCATGGCGCAGGTTGATTCTCCGCGGTTTGTCATGGCCGACACCATGGACCTCTGGATCAACACTGCCCGCGCAGACCTTTTAAAACTGATTAAAAAAGTTGACCTGTTGCTGTTGAACGATTCCGAGGCGCGGCATCTTTCCGGCGAAAAACATCTTGTTGCCGCCGCGCGCAAACTGTTAAAGCTCGGCCCGCGTTATCTGATTATTAAAAAGGGCGAGCACGGCAGCATGCTTGCCTCAAAAAGCGGCTTTTTTCTGCTGTCGGCCTTCCCAGTGGAAAAAGTCGTTGATCCGACCGGCGCGGGCGATGCTTTTGCCGGCGGATTGATCGGATGGCTCGCGGCCCACCGCGATGTTTCCGACTCGGCCCTGCGCCGCGCCATGATTTACGGAACAATCGCGGCCTCGTTCGCGGTTGAATCCTTCAGCGTTGACAAGCTGGTTTCCGCCACGCGCTCCGGTTTGCGCCGGCGCGCCGCCGAATTCATGAGTCTCATCCGTGTCTGACGGGCAATGATGCGCAAAAAAGGATCGGCCGTATCCGCGCGCGTTATCCGCAGACGCCGCGGCCGGCGGCGTTCATTCCGGGATAATTGGCGGAACAATGTCCTTTTTCAGAAAAGGGCGGATCAGTAGCCAGTAACAGCGGAAGAGCAGGCTGAAAGCCGCATTTAGCGCCCGGCCCGGGCCGGAATCGCCCAATCCCCCCGGCAAATCAATTCTGTCGCCGCGGAGCAGGAAAGCATCGCCGACTTTTTTTATGGACTGCACGGCTTTCCTTTTCCGCATGAGAGCAGGCAGACTGCGCAATGCATCCCATGTGCCGCGGCAAAATGCGCCGAATTTTCCCTTGAAAAGGAAGAAGAGACCGGCGCAGACTTGCAGCAGAAGCGTTGCCGGCAGGGCCAGGAAAAAAGTGCGCGCGTCGTAATTCTTGCCGATAAACCACCAGCGGTTCCTGGTCTGGTAACGCGCCCATTTCTGGTTCCGCGCGCGCCGGATGTGGAAACAAACCGCCCGGGAAACGGCATAACACGGGTAACCGGCCAGCGCCAGGCGGAAGGTCAAATCGCCGTCCTCCCATCCGATGAAAAAATCCTCGTCAAATCCTCCCGCCAGAAAAACCTTGCGCCGGTCAAGCAAAACCGCGCCGGCGGAAACGCATCCCACGCGCAGCGGTTGCGCCGATTCCCGCCGGTTAAGCATTATCTCGCCCGCGTAATGAATGTAAGTTCCGTTATATTGGACCGTATCGGGGCGGTCCTGAAACCTGATCTGGCCGGTAACCGCGCCCGCGGCCGGATCAAGCGCATGCGCCCGCATCAGGCCGGCGACATAATCGGGCGCGAGCACGATGTCGTTGTCCATGACAAGAACATAATCGCTTGCCGCCCGCCGCAAACCTTCGTTCCGCGCCGGATTCGGCCCGCGGTTCTCCGCCAATCTGACAACGTCAACCGTTGGGAATGCGGACCGCACAAATTCAACCGAGCCGTCGCCGGAATTGTTGTCCAGCAGTCTTACCTCGTCCAGGCGGATGCTTTTTTGCGCGAAAATTGATTCCAGCACGGCCGGCAAAGTTGCGCGGCCGTTAAAGTTGACAATTGCCACGGAAACCGTCTTTTCCGCGTCTTTGTGTTCCGGGTCGGCCATGAAGTCAGGGTCCTTGATTCGGTTTGTGTTCCGCCGGCGCAATGTTCAGCGCGGTTGGCATGTGGACCGCCCGTTTGCTTTGCGGAAATCCGGAACGCGCCTTCAGACGGTTCCGGCCCTCCGGCTTGTCCGGATAAAACAGGCCGATGTTAATTTCGTATCGGCCGGCCGGTGCGTTGCCGGGCACATGGATAATGTTGCGCACGACCAGATCGCGCACGTCCCCCGGCGGGTGAAGGAAATGGTCGTCCTGAAAAAGAAAGCTTTGGCCGGGGCGCGAGAAATGCACAAAGGCTTTCGGGGCGTCCGCCCTGTAATTTGCGGGCACATCCCAGAAATAGCGCGCCGCAAACCTGTCGCCCGCATAAATCCCGTCCCGGGGAACCTGCATGCCCAGCAAGCAAACCCCGTTTTCAAAAACGGCGGCGGGCGGGCCGGCGTGGCGCAGTAATTCCGGCAAAGTTACAAAAACAAACCCAGCGGCCTTGAGCTTATCCAGGATTAAAGACGCCGCCGCCGCCGTTCGCCGCCGGTCGGCGCCGGGGTTTGTTTCCCAGCCGTCATGCAGAAGGATAATATCGCCGGCCACGGTCCGGCTGACAATGGCATCCACGAGTTCTTCAACCGGATGCGGATTCCAGTCATTGGCATCCAGCGACCAGCCGGCTATTCTCAGCCCATGTCTTCGGCAGGCCTCCGCCAGCCCGCGGCCGTTAATGCCGAAAGGAGGGCGAAACCAGCGCGGCCGGACGCCGGTTATCATTTCAATCGTTTTGTTTCCGTCGGCAATGTCTTTCTCAATTTCGGCTTTGGTTATCAGATCAAAACGGGAATGGCGCTGGGTATGATTGCCGATTAAATGGCCTTCGGCTGCTATGCGCCGCGCCAACTGCGGATGGCGTTCCGCGTTGGCGCCGAGGATGAAAAAAGATGCCTTCACGCTGCTTTCCCTGAGCGCGTTTAAAATCTGTTCGGTGGCGGCGCCATTGGGGCCGTCGTCAAAGGTGAGCGCAATCATTTTGTGCTTATTGGGGACAAAATGCGCGGTTTCGCCCGGCGCTAAAACCTGCTTGACGGGCGCAAACGTCGGCCGGCAGCCGGCGGCGGCAAGCAGTCCCGCGGCAATCAGAAATAAAACTGTATTGCGCATGCTCATGAAGATGCCGGCAAATTAACAGATATAAAGCTCGCCGGAAAGTAAAAACATATGAATGAGCTGGCGGGAGAAAGGGGAAAAAGGGGAAAGTCCAGGACAAATAATATTGACTAATTTTCCGGAACGGCGATACTTGGCATTCCTTTCGGTAACAATGGGGGATTAGCTCAGTTGGCTAGAGCGCCTGAATGGCATTCAGGAGGTCGAGGGTTCAACTCCCTTATCCTCCACCCACTCATTTTT
>JAQUQV010000055.1 GCA_028715905.1 Kiritimatiellia bacterium | reverse complement strand
CATTACCAGCATATTTACTGCGTTCCTCTTGAATTCCTCATCATATCTTTTGTGTTTCACTGCGGGCTCCTTTCTGACTCATATTCTACTTCGCCCGCCGTGTCCGTCAATCCGGGGCAACCCCAAACGGACAGCACTTTCCAAAAAACCGGAAGAACTTGCGCGGCTGGAACTGACTGAACTTCGGGAAGAGGACAAACTAGGCCAGGACTTGATATTCCGCGACCCATATTTCCTTGATTTTCTTGGACTCAAAGGAGCATACCAGGAGAAAGACCTTGAAACTGCCATTCTGCGCGAGTTAGAAATGTTTATCATGGAACTGGGGACGGGCTTTACCTTTGTCGAGCGGCAAAATGCCCAACCAGCGCCGTTATCTTCTCACTTCCTCAGGCCAAATATTAACCACCGCGCTCAATGCACTCCTGGCCGCATCCACACAACAGCTCGTCAATCTCGCCGCTTAAGCGGGCAAGTTCGCGCCAGGGGCGCTTGGTGGCGCGAAATGCACCGCGCATATGCTTCATACCCACATCATCCTTACCCAGCATTATTTTCTTGCTTTTCATCACGGCTTTTGACATTTCAGGTGCCGAACATCTGTTCGGTCAGAAATAAAAATAGGATTGCCGATACCAAAACGGCCTGCTATGGTATGGGCATGAAATTTGAATGGGACCCACAGAAGGCCGTCCGCAACCAGCGCAAGCACTGTGTGTCTTTTCAGGAAGCTGCGTCCGTTCTTGGTGATCCTCTTTCAATCACGTATCACGATCCGGATCACTCTATCACGGAACACAGGTTCATCACGGTGGGGATGGCGCAGTCTGGGCAGGTGCTCATGGTTGCGCACACGGACCGCGGAGACAATATTCGGATTATCAGCGCAAGAAAAACAAAACGGCAGGAAAGAAGATATTATGAAGAAGGTGAATGACAGAGAAATAGAAGACGATCTGCGGCCAGAATACGACCTATCCAAGCTCAAGGGTGGCGCGCGCGGTAAATACGCAAAGCGATTCCAGCAGGGGACAAACCTTGTTTTGCTCTCCCCGGATGTGGCTCGATATTTCCCCGACGAACATTCGGTAAACGCCGTTTTGAGGTTGTTGGTCGGAATCGCTAAGACCATTTGGCCGTTGCGGCCAAAACGAAGGCGAGTTCCGTCGTTATGTGCAAAAGAAAGGAAGAGAAGCCATGAGTAAACAGTCAATTCTATCTCAGAAATACGTCTGCCGAATGAAGTGGACCTATGTCGTATTAACAGTGACAAGCGGGCTGCTGGCCTTATTCTGCTTATTTATACCATCCTTCGTGAGACAGTCGTCTGAATCATATCAGCTTGCGGTTGGAGGCATGGTACTTATGTCAACCCTCTGTGTTTTATTCGGCATGAAATGTTCTTCTTTATTGGAACACGACGCCATTTACCGGGCCATTACAAAACAAACAGGTGACAACACAGGCGAACCTAAGTGAACAGTCTCAGACCCCGCCGCCGCATGGCAAACTGTTCATCTTCGCTTGCCACATCCTGCACACGCATGTATGACAACGTGCGCCAACAGATCGGATTATTTCGAGGCTCATCTTCCAACGGCTATCAGCCCGCCGCCTACGCTTCCCGATTCGGTCGCCCTACACGGGCAAGGCTCGCTTCCGGTTGCCTGAACTCGCTTTACCGGATGGGTTCAAGCTCGCGCTTTCCCCACAAGGTCATTCAAAATGGTTTCTACTTCCGTTTCCTCCATTCACAGGCTTCGCCTGTCGCGACACAGCTTCTCCTTTTTGATTTTTCCGGGGTAACCTGATTGATGTGCACCACAGGGAAACCGCTTTATGCTCGATTAAATCAAAAAACGCATCTTTATAGGCTTGAAGTCAAGAATGTATTATCCTGAGCAAAGGGGAGCGGATTTCAACCTGATATTCCATGCCGCTGGCCGAGGTGACGTGGAAATTGGAAAATACGGGATGAAGTTTGTCCATCGGCCGGATACGGAACGATTCCTGCCGCGCGCGCAATTTACGCCGGTTGATTTCGTCCTGGTCGGTTGTGCGCCAGTCATGGGCGCTTGGCATGGGGATATCGCGCGGAGGGCGCTTGGCTTTGGTCTTGGTTTTCATATGGCGAGAGATGACACTTTAATCATAAAATATGTCAAAAAAGAAGTAAAAAAAGCTTGCTTTTAATTTTGAAACCGGATAGCATAATTAAATCCATTAGAAATGGATGTCTTTTTTTTGTCTCCTTTTAGTCAAACGATTGAATTGGACGTATACATCTGCGATGTTGTGGTTCTGTTAAATGAAAACAATATCAAAAACTTTTAAAGGTCAGGCTCATTCAAGGCTTCTTTCGGGGGCAATTCATTATTTTCGCGTAGTCCCCGAATATTGGGAAGACCGCCTGCAAAAACTGAAATATCTCGGTTTGAACACCGTGGAAACATATACAGCTTGGAATATGCATGAACCAAAGCCGGGTAAATTTGTTTTCAAGGGCGGATTGGATGTTGAAAAATTCATAAGTCTTGCCGGCGAGTTGGAATTGCAGGTCATTGTGCGTCCGGGGCCGTTTATCTGTGCTGAATGGGAATTCGGCGGATTACCGGCATGGCTCCTGGCAGACCCAGGCATTCAACTGCGTTGCGTCAATCCCGCCTACCTGGCCGCCATTGACCGTTATTTTGACGAATTAATTCCGCGTTTGGCAAAATTTCAGGTTATCCGTGACGGACCATTAATTGCGGTCCAAGTGGAAAACGAGTATGGCAGTTATGGGAGCGACGCCAAATATTTGCGGTATTTGTCCGACGGCATGCGCGCGCGCGGCCTTAGCGTGCCCTTCTTCACTTCGGACGGAGCAACGGATTGGATGTTGGTCGGCGGCACATTGCCCGGTGTATTGAAAACTGTGAATTTTGGGAACGAAGACCCCATTGTTCCCGATGCTGTTTCTTCCCTGGCAAAATTGCGCGAACATCAGCCGGATGGTCCTCTGATGTGCGCTGAATTCTGGAATCAGAATACGGTTCTTCATTGGGGCGGGCATTTCAAGAGACGTTCCCCGCAGGAAGTGGCTAAACTCGTGGATAAGGTCTTAAGCGCCGGCGCCGCGTTGAATCAATATATGTTTCACGGCGGGACCAATTTTGGATTTATGAATGGGGCCAATTATGACGGCGGCCGCTATAAGCCGCATATCACAAGCTACGACCATGATGGTTTGTTGGATGAAGCCGGCGATCCGACCCCTAAATATTATGCGGTTCGTGAAGTTATGGGCAAATATGTTTCATTGCCGCAGGAGCAACCGCCGCCTTCATTGCCGAAGGCTGCCTATGGGAAGGTAGAGTTGACGGAGTTTGCGCCGTTGTTTGATGTGCTGGAAAATCTCGGCGCTCCCGAACAACGCGTCACGCCGGAGCCCATGGAAAAACTCGGGCAGGACTATGGCTTTATCCTTTATCGCACAACGGTAACCGGACCGCGCGAGCCAATGCCGCTTGTTCTGCAGGAGGTTCATGACCGCGCGCAGATTTTTGTCGATGGTGAATACAAGGGCGTGATTGAACGCTGGGGGCCGCAGGATCAGGTGATGCTCGGGTTTTCAAAAGGAGAACACAGGCTGGATGTGTTGGTTGAAAACATGGGACGGATTAATTATGGCCCTTATCTGCGCGATTATAAAGGCGTTACCGATGGTATTAGATTGGAGCGGCAATTCCTCTGCCATTGGCAAATTTTCAGCTTGCCGTTAAACAACATTTCTTCATTGCCTTTTGAAAGCGGCATTAAGTTGAATCAGTTGCAAAAGTCGGTCCGGAACCCACCCCGGCCTTCTTCCGTCGCTCAAGGAGCTATGATGGAGAAGTCGGCCACCCCTCCTCCAGCGGAGGGGATCTTTCTGCCAAAGGCAGATCCGCCTCTGGCGGAAATGAGTTCTAAGACAAGATGTTATGCTCCCCTCATGGGAGGGGTACGCGAAGCGGGGGGTGGGTCCGAAGATGGCAGAAGAAGACTTTTGCAAGTAGCTCAGTTAAAAGTGCCGATATTCTGCCGGGGATGTTTTGAAGTGGATAAAGTGGCGGATACTTTTCTGGCGTTGCCGGGGTGGACAAAGGGGGTATGTTTTATCAACGGTTTTAATCTGGGCCGCTATTGGGAAATAGGGCCGCAAATGACCTTCTTTTTGCCGGCGCCTCTGCTTCACGCCGGGAAAAACGAAATCATCGTTTTCGAACTGCACGGCATGAAAGAAATGGCGGTTGAATTCCGCGACCGGCCGGAATGGAGATGAATGTTCGGCGTGCATTGAACGGTTTTGGGCAATATTTGGATGATTTTATGAAAAAGATGATAAGTTCTCGCGAGCGAGTAAAAACGGTTTTGGAAGGAAAAGTCCCAGACCACATTCCAAGCAGACTGCGAACTACGCCGGAAGCATTGGCGGCCTTGGAAAATTATCTTGGACTGAAAGGAGATGCACTCCTTGACCGACTGGGTGTTGATCTGACGCGAGTTTCTTTCGTTTATAATGGTCCCAAGGAATTGTACGGCGGTCCATTTCTCGGAGGGGCGGGCAAGGATATCTTCGGCATAGAATGGCGTCCGGTACAGAACAAATACTGTGTTTATATGGAAGCTCAAAACACTCCGTTGGCGCAAGCGCGTTCAGTCATGGAAATTGAGCGGTATGCCTGGCCGGATCCGAAATGGTTTAATCATGCCGGTTTGGCGGACGAAATCGACAAAACAGGCGGCAACGGCAAACGAGCCGTTATGCTTTCCGCCGGGGATTGGGAAATTTTCTATCTTTTGCGCGGCATGGAGCAGTTCATGCTGGATATGGTTGAAAATCCTGAAATTATTGATGCCATCGCCCGACATCTTGCCGGTTTCTATGGTGATCGGTTAAGACAAGCCCTGAAGGTTGTCGGAAAGAAAATTGACATAGTCGGTTTCAGCGGCGACATCGGCTCTCAAACCGGTCTGATGTTCTCTCCGGAAATGTGGCGTAGATTCTGGAAACAACCATTGGTGGATTTAATCAAAATTTGCCGCGCCAGTCGTCTTCCGGTTTGTTATCACTCCTGCGGCAGTATTGTTCCCATAATTCCGGATTTGATCGAAATCGGCGTTAAAATTCTGGATCCCATTCAGACGCGTGCGCAAGGCATGCGGCCGGAAATACTTAAAGAGCGTTTCGGCGACAAGCTGGTTTTTCATGGCGGAGTGGACGAACAGGAACTTTTACCAAATGGTTCGCCTGCTGACGTGGCCGCGGAAGTCTGCCGGCTGGTAAAGATTTTGGGAAGGGGTGGCGGATATATTTTATCCTCCAGCCATTCTCTTCAGTCCGATACGCCGCCGGAAAATATCGTGGCCATGTTTGACGCCGTTCGAACAATTTTATTTTATGAAACATGTTGATTGTCTGATTGTCGGGGCATTGACCACGGACATTTGTTCCAGGTCTTCGTCCGCTTGGGAGTGAAAATGCCGGATGATGTTCGGTTGGCCGGATTTAACGGTATAGAAGCCGCCTTGTTGGCCGGAATCACAACCATGGTATTTGATTGGCAGGCGCTGGCCACAACGGCATGATGTTTCAATTGATTTCCGCGCCGAATGATAAAAAATCAGCGCCGGTCGGCACATCAATACGCATTTTCGAAATATTACGCGCTGTCCGAAGATTCGAGGATGTCCTTATTGACCTGATTGACGATTCCCCCGAGATTAACCGGCTCGCGGACGTCATTACGGAATATTTGAGAGTTTAACATATTGTTTTATTCCGGATTTCGCACACTGCCAAACATGGAAACACCTGTTCATACTGATGCCGGTGGCTGCGTGTCTGCATCGGCTGAAAAGCGATTTCTTATCAAGAAAACGAAAGCGGCCCTGGGCGCCGGCGGATGTGATTTGTACGGTTTTAAAGGTTGGTTTGGATTGCAAACCCGGCGCTAAAAAGCAACTTCTGGAAATTATCGTATTGGCAACCAATCAGCCTTTGGCCGAAATAATTAACAATATCTGCGTTGTTCCGTCACGAGCCAAAAACGTGACGATGCCGGGAAACCAATGATCCTTCATTTGGGGTGTTGAAACGGGCGCTGGAAAGGGCGTTCCTCGGCGGAATATGCCGTGGAGCTGACAATGATGCAAAAACAAATGGGGTTAGTATCTCGGTAAGTTTTCGACGCTGATATTCAGCGGATGTCTTGATAAATGATAAAAATAGAGTTTTTTAAGGACAGAATTTAATCTTCAAAATGCCGTGTTTGGTGAAAGTCTCGTGCTGTCCGGGACGATTCCCGAACTGAAGTTTATGCTAATTGTCAATTCAATTGACAATTGGCATAAACCGTGGTAGAAAGACGCTCATGATTAAGAGAGAAATAGCGCCGATCATAAAGGAGCTTGTTCGCGGTTATTCTGCCCTGGCGCTTACCGGTCCCCGCCAATCAGGCAAGACAACCTTGGCTAAATATGTTTTTCCGGATAAACCGTATGTCTCTCTGGAAAATCCGGATTTACGGGAACTCGCCCTGCAAGATCCGCGCGGATTTCTTGAGAAATATCGCGCGGGAGCCATTTTGGATGAAATTCAAAATTGTCCCGCGCTTTTTTCCTATCTGCAGGAAATAATGGATTCGTCAGATAAAATGGGACGATTTATTTTAACCGGTTCCCAACAATTTGGATTGTTATCGGGGATCACTCAGTCGTTGGCCGGACGCATCGCCATGGTTCAGTTGCTTCCATTCTCTTATTTGGAAATGTACGGCGGCAAATCACCCGCTTTACAAGAAACTATGTTTCGCGGTTTTTATCCTCCCGTGCATAATCGTAAACTTAATCCAACCATCTGGTATGCAAATTATATTCAAACCTATATTGAGCGGGATGTGCGAAAAATGATAGATGTTCGGGATCTGAACGCGTTTCAACGATTTGTCAGGTTATGCGCGGGTCGCGTCGGACAGCTCGTGAACTTGTCGCAGTTGGCGGCCGACGCCGGGATCACGCACAATACCGCCCGCGCCTGGATTTCCATCCTGGAAGCCAGCTATATCGTCTTTCTGCTCCAGCCGCATCATCGTAATTTTAACAAACGGATTATAAAAATGCCGAAAATGTATTTTTATGATACCGGACTGGTTTGCTGGCTTTTGGCCATTCAGAATGCGGATCAGATCATGACGCACCCCCAGCGCGGAGTTCTGTTTGAGAATTTGGTAATTTCCGAAATGATCAAAGCGCGTTTTAACCGGGGGTTAACGTCAAACCTTTATTTTTGGCGGGACCGCGCCGGTAACGAGGTGGATACTATTATTGAAAAAGCGGACGAACTGATTCCTGTGGAAATTAAATCCGGCCAGACACTGAATGGCGATTTTTTTAAAGGTGTTGACCACTGGCTGAAGTTGGCGCTTCCGCATCGTTCCAAGGCATGGCTCGTTTACGGCGGGGAAGAGAATCGCCGGCGGGATCAGACGCACATTCTTTCGTGGCGTGATTTGAGATTGCTGCGTGATCTTCTGTAAGTTCCAGGACATGATATGCGTTTTTTAAGACAGGAATTTAACCTTCAAAACACCGTATTCGGGGAAAGTCTTGTGTTTGCCGGGACAAATCCCGAACGGCTTTTACAGGCGCGCATCATTCCCGGAAGCGTCGCGTTGCGCTCGAAATATCTCGATTTCGATCAGGGCGTAATTATTTATGAAGAGGGCAAGGACTACGCAGTTGACCATGAAAACGGCGCTCTTTGCCGCACTCCCGGCTCGCGCATTCCGGACTATCGCGATCATGTTTTTTACGGACGGGAACGATTCGACCATCGTGAAGCCGCGGATTTCGGCAATGCGCGATTTACCGTCTATTGCGACTACGCGTTTGCTGCGGACGAACCGCCGATGCTTTCTTCCGAACCCGGCAATCGGCTTTTCCCGGATTGTTTCGAAAAAAAACAAATGACCATCGGCATCATCGGGGACAGCATCACCTATGGCTGTGACGCCACTGTTTCCGAACGTTCCTATGCCTGGCAATGGGCGGACGCGCTTGAGCGGAAATATCACGGGGTGTCGTTTCGCGTCTATAACAAGGCGGTCGGCGGAATGGCGTCAGAGCGGGGTGTTACGGCCTTCGAGCGCGAACTGGCGCCGCTCAAACCTGATATTGTCCTGATCGGCTTTGGAATGAACGATCAAAACCGCGGCGCTTCCGGAGACATCGCAACACCGCCCGGAAAATTCATGGCCAATCTCAACGCGATATGCGCTTCGGCAAAAAAAGCGAACCCGGATGCGTTGATCGCGCTTGTTTCGCCGATGCTTCCCAACCCGCGCTGGCGCCACACCTCGGGACGGCTTCTGGAATTGCGCGCGGTACTGCGGGGGATCGCCGATAATAACGGATATTCCTTTGCGGACGTGACTTCCTGCTGGGAAAGGATGCTGGCGCGCAAAAGCGTTGAGAGCCTTGCCGCCAACAACGTCAATCATCCGAATGACTTCGGGCATTGGATTTATGCGCAATTGGTAAAAGCGGCAACAATTGAACAGGAGGACAAATGACTGGCAGAGAAAGAGTTTTGGCGGCAGTTGATCGTCGTTCGGTGGACCGTTATCCGTATGATCTGGCCGGAACGGATTGTTCCGGAATTCACGTGGTTGCTTACCAAAAACTTCGTGACTTTTTGGGGTTGCCGAAGAAAGCGGTGGAATGCGGATGCCTCGCTCAACTGGTTGCCAAAATTGACGACGATGTCAAGGATGCCCTGCAGGTTGATGCGGAAGCGCTTTATTTCGGATCTAAAGAGACGAAAATATGGCAGGCGCCTTTTCAGACTTCCTGAAGATAATTGACAGCGCAAATAATTCGGCAATAATCGGCGCCAACAACTTTTACGCGAGAAAGGAGGAGGAGAGCCGCATGCCGGTTTTTTTAAAGACAATTCTGCTTTTGATGCTGTCGAATATTTTCATGACCTTTGCATGGTATGGACATCTGAAGAACCTTGGCAACCGTCCCTGGGTGATTGCCGCGATTGTGAGCTGGGGGATCGCGCTTTTCGAATACCTGTTGCAGGTTCCCGCCAATCGAATAGGTTTTCAGGCGCTTTCGCTTTCGCAGTTGAAGATTTTGCAGGAGGTGATCACGCTTTCGGTTTTCGTTCCCTTTGCCGTATTTTATATGAAGCAATCCGTCCGGATGGACTTTGTTTACGCGGGACTCTGCCTTTGCGGCGCCGTTTTTTTCATCTTTCGCGGGGGGAATTAATCCTAATTAAACTCCTGCTGTTCCCGGACCGTGTCAATAAAAGCCAGCATGTTTTCCAGGGGAACGTCGCCTTCAACGGCATGCGCCGGAGCCAGAATATAACCGCCTTCGCGCCCCAGTTCCAGCAGGCGCCGGGTTTCTTTTCTGACGTCTTCCGCCGTTCCGTAAGGGAGCGTTTTTTGGGTTGAAAGGCCGCCGAAGAAGGCCAGCCTTCCCCGATACTTTTTGATGAGAGCTTCCACGTCCATGACTTCGGGTTGAAAAGGATTAAAACAATTCAGGCCGATGGAAATAAGCTCATCAAATAATTCACAATGTTGGAATCCGCTATCGTTCTTAAAAGATCCCGGACAAAATCGGGATGATCATAAAAATCCATCATCAGGTTTTCCATCCCGCGCAATGTCCAGGCACGCTCGTAGAGGGAAAAGCCGATGCTGAACTCAAGGAAACAATCATTGTGTTTTTTGATTTCCCCGGGTAAGTCCGCAAAAACCCGCTTTTCCAGCGGATCGGGGAACTTATAGCCCTTCAGGGTCGGTTCCGGCAAAAAATGCCCCTTGACGTTGCCGATATCCTTGTCCACGCTCCGGTCCCAGGTAACTCCGAACATATCGCGCACGCAGTCATTGCCGACATTCTCAAATCTATCCGGGCCAAACCCGCGCATGTGATTATGCAATTTAGCCTCCGTAGCCGCGTCGGAGCCGAAATGGCGGACGATTTTTTCCCATGCCTCGCAAGTGAATGCAAAAGACCAGGGAACATAGGGCGGGCGTTTGCCGTTAAGCACGAGCCGGACTACATCGCGTTTTGTCATTTTATTCCGAACATCCTTTCCTTGAGATCAAGATAATACAGATAATCTTCCGGTTTGACATTCGGCGGGCAGCGGTGATCGCAGAAAGGAATATAGCCGCCGCGTTCCACGAGCGGCACAAGAGTTTCCAGGTATGCTTTTATGGCTTTTGGCCCCTTGCCCAACTCCAGTTTGTTCACTCCGCCCATGATCCGCAAGTCCTTGCCGTATTCTTTCAGGAGTTCGCCGGGGTGGGCGCATCCGTTGACTTCAAACGGGAAGAGACAATTGATCCCGCTTTCAAGGAAATAAGGCAGGATGGGGCGAACGTCGCCGTCGCAATCCGTGTACCAGACGTCAATGCCGTGCGCTTTCAATTTTTTATTGATGCGTTTGTAACGCGGCATGACGATGTTCTTGAAAAAGTCAACCGAGACGATCGGGCCGTTTTTAAAACAGATGTCCTCCCAACCGGAGGCAAAGTCAAAATCAATCTTGCCGAGAACCTTATCCAGGAAATCCTCCACGAGCAGGCAAGATGTTTCCACCATGTCTTCCACCATGTCGGGATAATCATAAACGGCGTAGGCCAGGCCTTCAAAAGTAAGCATATCGCGGATTTTGCCGATCATTGAGCCGCAATGCACCCCCACGGGAAAATCACGGTCTGGCGGATATTGCTTTTTAAGAAGTTCAAATTAAACCGAACGAGGCCTTTCAGTTTTGCCTCAGCGATCTCTGCGGTAAAAATCGGGAACGGGTCTATCAGATGACCGCGGTCAGCGTGACAAGCGCGCCGCCGAAGAGGCCGCCGCCACCTGGTCGGCCAAGTGGCGCGAACTCATCAAGAAAGCAAATTGCGCTTGACATGTTTTTCCGGATTTCGCACACTGCCAAACATGGAAACACCTGTTCATACTGATGCCGGTGGCTGCGTGTCTGCATCGGCTGAAAAGCGATTTCTTATCAAGTAAAGCGCCACTCCCGCGGCGACCGAGGCGTTCAAAGAAGAAATTTTTCCCCGCAGCGGTATGCGAACAACATAACGGGCCGTATTCAGAATAAGCTGGCCAACCCCGCGGTGCTCGCCGCCGATCACCAGCATCACCCGCTCCTCCTGCGGAATTTCAAGCGCACTGATCGTCATTTTCCCGCTCCCGTCCAGGGCCACAACCGTAAAACCGTTTTTGACGGCCTCGCGCGCGTAATAATTGGCGGCGTGATCGCGCGCGATCCGCAGATGCTCGCTCGCCCCGGCGCTTGCCTTGACAACCGAGGGATACACTCCCGCCGTGCCGCGGCTGGAAAGCAGAACATTTCCCCAGCCGAATGATTCCGCGCTCCTTAAAATTGCGCCGACATTCTGCGGATCCTCAATGTTGTCCAGAAGCAAAATCCGGTCATATTCCAATAATTCCGCAAACGAAACATAAGGATAGGCCTCCGCTTCAACCACAACGCCCTGGTGCTCGGTCGTCCGGCACAATTCAAAAAGCCGGCCCTTGCTTGCAAATTCCGCCTTCACCCCCGCCTTTTTAAGCAGTTCAAGCAGTTTAAGCGTCCGAACGGCGTTCCGGATTGTGTCCGCAATATAGACACAATAAATCCTGCGCTTCCCGGCGCGCACAACCTCAAAGGCCGGATTGATGCCGTAAAGGTATTCTTTCATCGGTAATCAAGGTTGTATCCTTTTAACTATCCACAGAAAATTTTGACAGGATAACCCTGGCCTGCGGCTGGGCAGGCAGGATGGGTTTTATCCTGTAAATCAGCATCTCAAAACATTCCTACGCTGCGTCGGAATGAATCCTGCTTTTCTTGCATATATTTTCAGGCTTATTTTTCAATCCCAACGGTCATAACCGCAGCTCACCATATAACCCGCCGAATATCGGATTATTCTTTTGGACACCGGCCAACGGACGGTGTCCAAAAGAACGACGAAGTCGTGATAAACAGGATTATCCTGTTATCCCGTCAATTCTTTCTGCAAATGGCTTAATAGTTATTCAAGGTTATCAGGTTCAGAGCCGAGCTCCGAACAAGTCCATCTGCAGAGAATTATCCCTGGCCCTGCGCTGGCGGTGAACGGCGATTTTCGGCTGGCCCGCCTCCTCAAACTCGCCTTCTTCAAGATTGAGCAGGATTTCCCGGGCGCGCGCCACCACATCCGCCGGCAGTCCGGCCAGGCGGGCGACCTGGATGCCGTAGCTTTTGTCCGCGGCGCCAGCCACAATCTTCCGTAAAAAGACGACGCGGTCGTTCTCCTCGCGCACGAGCACGTTGTAATTCCGGACGCCCTTCAGGGTTACGGCGATATCCGTCAATTCATGATAATGAGTGGCAAAAAGCGCCTTGGCCTTAATGGCGTCGTGCAGATATTCGGCCACCGCCCAGGCAATGCTTATGCCGTCAAAAGTGCTCGTGCCGCGTCCGATCTCATCCAGCACAATGAGGCTTCGTTCGGTGGCATTGTTCAAAATATTCGCGGTTTCCTGCATTTCAACCATGAAGGTGCTCCGGCCGCGGGCCAGGTCGTCGCTTGCGCCCACCCTCGTGAAAATCCGGTCAACGACGCCGATTTCAGCCGCTGATGCCGGCACGAACGACCCCATCTGCGCCATGATGACAATCAGGGCCACCTGGCGGATATAGGTTGATTTCCCGGCCATGTTGGGACCGGTAATGATGATCAGGCGGTTGGCCTCGCAGTCCAGGAGGGTGTCATTGGGCACGAACCGGTCGCCGGATGGCATCTGTTCAATAACCGGATGGCGTCCGTCTTTTATCCGGATTGTCCTGCCGTCCGTCATCACCGGCCGCGCGTAGCGCAAAGCCAGGGCCCTGTCCGCGAGGGAAGCAAGGACGTCCAGCGCGGCGATGGCGTAGGCCGATTGCAGTATCCGGCCGCTCTCCGGCAGAACTTTATCCTTCAGGTCCGCCAGCAGTTCGGCTTCCAACGCCAGGGCGCGCTCCTGGGCTCCGATAATTTTATTTTCAAACTCTTTCAATTCCGGTGTGATAAACCGTTCGGCGTTGACGAGGGTCTGCTTACGGGCGTAATCGGGCGGCACATTGGCCGCCTGTCCCTTTGAAACCTCAAGATAATATCCGAAAATCTGGTTATAACGAACCTTCAGGGTTTTAATGCCGGTGCGTTGCTGCTCTTTTGTCTGGTATTCCGCCAGCCAGGCGCGTCCCTGAGTGGCCGCCGCGCGCAGTTCATCCAGGGCGGCATTATAGCCGCTCCGGACCGCGCCGCCATCCTTAAGCATGGCCGGCGGCTCATCAACAATCGCGCGTTCAATCAAATCCGCCAGTTCCGGGAGCGGCGTTATTTGCCCGGCCAGGTCGGCGAGCAGGCGCGTTTGGACGCCGTTCAGGAGTCCCCGGACTTTCGCCAGCGCACCCAGCGACTGCGCCAGCGCGCGCAGGTCGCGCGCCCCGCCCGCACCCGATGCCAGCCGGGCAACGAGCCGTTCCAGGTCCCGAACCCGGCCCAGCTCCGCGCGCATATCCCGCAGGAGGGTTCTCTCTTCACAAAACGCCGCGACCGCGTCGTGCCGCCGCAAAACCGCGTTTTTCTCCGCCAACGGCCGCAGGAGCCATTCGCGCATGCGCCGCCCGCCCATGGCCGTCCTGGTGGCGTCCAGCACGCCCAACAGTGTGGCGGCGGTTTCCCCCCCGCAGAATGCGCCGCCGGCCAGCCCGCCCCGCGCGGAAACACGCGCGCCAACGAGATCAAGGTTGCCCCGTGTGGCCTCGTCCATAAACAGGAAATCGTCCGGATTTTTACGGCGCAATGAACGCACGTTCCGGGCGGAACGATGCAAAACGTTTTTGACGTAATGCAGAACTCCGCCGGCCGCCCCGACCCCCGCAAGGCACCCTTCGCACCCAAACCCGTCAAGCGACTGCGCCTCAAAATGGTTTGTCAGCGTTTCATAGGCCGACGCGTATTCAAACATCCAATCTTCATAAGGGGTGGCCGGAAGACGCAATTCATCGCCGACCATTTGTTTCAAGGGCGAGCCGGCCCCTTCAAGCAGGGAGGCCGGCATGACACATTCCGCGGGCGCCCAGCGCAGGAGATTATCACGAAGCGTATCGGCGCTTTCGGTCTCTTCCATCAAGAATTCGCCGGTGGAAAGATCCAGCAGGGCCAGGCCGTAAGAGGCGCCGGTCTGATAAAGCCCGGCCAGGAAATTGTTTTTTGATGAATCCAGCAGTTGCTCGTTCAACACCGCGCCGGGCGAGACGATCCCGGTAACCTCGCGCCGGACAATGCCCCGCGCAACGGCGGGGTCTTCAACCTGGTCGCAAACGGCCACTTTTTTGCCGGCGCGGATCAGCTTGCTGAGATAATTTTCATAGGCGTGATAAGGCACGCCGCACATCGGCGCTTTCTGGCGTTTGGTGAGGGCGATATCCAGGATCGCGGAGGCTTCCACCGCGTCCTCAAAGAACATTTCATAAAAATCGCCCAGCCGGAAAAAAAGAATGGTATTCGGCGGCAGTTGCGCCTTGATCCGGCGGTACTGCTGCATCATGGGCGTCATGGTGGAAAGCTGTGCCTTATTTTTCAAATTTCATTTCCACCAAAGATTCATGGGCATGAAAACCGTCCGGCATATTTATCAGCGAGCTGGAGCTAAGTTCTTTCACGGAAAGGCAACAGGAATAATTATACCGCCCTGCCATCATGAGCCAGACAGAGACGGAGCCGAAAAGCTCCCCGCGGGCCGTCAAGTCTTTGGCCGGCGGAACTGTTGATGCCCCCCCCCCTTGCTCCGCCGGAGCGGCCGTGTCAACATAAAATTTCCACACAAAAACGCTAAATGTTTTCACGGAACGGGCCAATTGTCAATTAAAATGTCGGACACATGACAAACGCCCCAGTTGCTTACACAAAAATTCAGACTTCCTGATCCGCGTTTTTTGAGACGCGGATCAGGAAGTCTGATATTGAAAAATGCGGATGCGCGGCCAGGCGGGATTACGCCTGCATCATTTTCAAGCGGTGTTTCGGGGCGTCCAGTTTCATCAGGTCGGCCTGCTGCTTTTTGCTGAGGAAGCGCGGATGTCCCGTAATGGCCGCCGCCGCCAGCGAGATGGCGGCGTGTTCCACCACCAGGCAACGGTAAAAAGCCTGCTTCATCACCTGCCCCACGGCAAGCACCCCGTGGTTCACCATGAAAATCGTGTCATGGTTCCGGGCGGCTTTTTTAACGGCCTGTGCCAGTTCCATGGTGGTCGGCGTAACATAAGGAATGGTTGTCACGCGCCCCAGGTCGTTGATAAACTCGGCGAACATGGGCTTGATTTTCACCCCAGCGCTGATCACCCCGGAGGCCCATGGTGAATGGGTATGAAATACAGCCGTGATTTCCGGCCGGACGCGGTAAATGGCCAGGTGCATGTTGAATTCGGAAGTGGGTTTGTTTTTGCCGGCGATTTGGCGCCCGCTTTTCAAATCCATCCCGCACAAGTCGGCCGGCCTCATTTCATCCATTGCAAAACCGCTCGGCTTCATCCAGATGATTTTTCCGTCCCGCGCGCTGATGTTGCCGCCGGCCCCGGCCACCAGGCCGGAGCGCGCTATTTTTTTGCCATAATTGACCAATTCGCCGCGAATATCCGCCATGAAAACATCTCCTTTTTATTAGCCATCAATAAACCGATTTAATGCTTACAAACCCGGTTAATATAGTTGATTTTTTTTACAAAGAAAGGAATAAATCGCCAGCATAAAAACAACCGGCGTAGTCGTTTGACAACCTGGCTTTACAACGCAACACTCAAAACCTTTCGCAGGCCGGTCGCCATGGATATAAACACATG
>JAQUQV010000054.1 GCA_028715905.1 Kiritimatiellia bacterium | reverse complement strand
GGTCGCGCCCCGTGCGGGCGCGTGGATTGAAACTTTGGAGCACCCCCTGATGATTACCATGACCTTTCTTTTTGCTGAAGATTAAAAACACGACCTCAACGAATGCTTTTCCCTTCCGGGGTCTTTTATCTTGATTCAATGCCGGTCGAAAAAACAGGCGGCGGATTAACCTTGCCATCCGGTTGAAAATCATTTATTTTAAATTTTCTTTTTGATTGAGTTATTCATGGCGCTTTTATTTGCACGCAAAAGGTATTCACGAAAGGAGAGATTCCGACATGGCTGACAAGAAAATGATGGATGGCAACACCGCCGCGGCGACCGTGGCCTACAATGTGAACGAAATTTGCGCGATTTACCCGATCACGCCTTCTTCCAACATGGGAGAATTGGCCGACGAAATGAGCGCCAGCGGAAAGAAAAACATCTGGGGCAGCGTGCCGCAGGTCGTTGAACTGCAATCCGAGGGCGGCGCAAGCGGCACGGTGCACGGCTCCCTGACCGCCGGGGCGCTGGCCACAACTTTCACCGCTTCCCAGGGACTGCTCCTGATGATTCCAAACATGTTCAAGATCGCGGGAGAACTTACCTCAACCGTCTTCCACGTAACGGCCCGTTCCATTGCCTGCCAGGCTCTCTCAATTTTCGGCGACCACTCTGATGTCATGGCGGCGCGCTCCACCGGGTTCGCTCTCCTTTCTTCCAACAGTATCCAGGAGGCCATGGACATGGCATTGATTGCCCAAGCCGCCACCCTGGAAGCGCGCGTGCCCTTCGTGCATTTCTTTGACGGATTCCGCACTTCACACGAGATACAGAAAATTGAGGAAATCAGCCGCGAAACCATGCGCGCCATGATCAACGACGAACTCGTGCTCGCCCACCGTCAACGCGGCCTCTCGCCCGACCGGCCATCCCTGCGCGGTACTTCCCAGAATCCGGATGTTTATTTTCAGGGGCGGGAAACGGTCAATCCTTATTACCTGGCGACCCCGGCAATCGTCCAGCGGCAGATGGATAAATTCGCCAAGCTGACCGGCCGGCAGTACAAATTGTTTGATTATGTCGGAACGCCCGACGCCGAAAAGGTGATTGTCATGATGGGCTCCGGCGCCGAAACCGCGCACGAAACGGTCAACGACCTGGCCGCCAAGGGCAAAAAGGTGGGCTTGCTTAAAGTGCGCCTGTTCCGCCCGTTTGACGTCAAGGCGTTTATCGCCGCGCTGCCGCCGACCGTCAAGGCAATTGCCGTCCTTGACCGCACCAAGGAGCCGGGCGCCATCGGCGAGCCGCTTTACCTGGATGTCCGCACCGCCATCGGCGAGGCGATGAGTGAAAAAATGATGGCGACCCGCCGTTACCCCCTCATCCGGGGCGGCCGCTATGGGCTCGGCTCAAAGGATTTTACCCCGGACTGCGTCAAGGCGGTGTTTGATAATTTATCGCGGAAAGGCATAAATCATTTCACGGTCGGCATCAACGATGATGTCGCCAAAACCAGCCTGAAGGTTGACAGGCGCTTCAAAGTTGTCCATTCCGGCCGGATTGAATGCAAGTTTTACGGCCTGGGCTCCGACGGCACGGTCGGCGCCAACAAGAACTCCATCAAAATAATCGGCGAGGAAACCGATAATTTCGCCCAGGGGTATTTTGAATACGACTCCAAGAAAGCCGGCGCCGTTACCATTTCGCACCTGCGTTTCGGCCCCACGCCCATTCAAAGCCCTTATCTCTGCACCCAGGCCGATTTCGTGGCCTGCCACCAGTTCTCGTTCCTTGAAAAATACGACTTGCTCTCCGACGCCAAGGATGGCGCGGTGTTTCTTTTGAATGCGCCCTACGGCGCGGACGAGGTCTGGAACCGCATGCCAGATGAAATAGAGCGGCAGATCATCAAAAAGAAAATCAATTTTTACGTGATTGACGCCGTCAAACTGGCCAAAGAAATAAACCTCGGCTCGCGGATCAACACGATTATGCAGGCCTGTTTTTTCCAGATTGCCGGAGTCCTGCCGCCGGACAAGGCCATTGCCGCGATGAAAAACGCCATCCGCAAAACCTACGGCCGCAAGGGCGAGGAAGTTGTGCAGATGAATTTCAAGGCGGTTGATTCGGCCGTGGCCGCGCTCCAGAAGGTCAATGTGCCGGCAAAGCCGGCCCGCAAGTTGAAAATGCCGCCGGCCGTGGCCGAACATGCGCCGGATTTCGTCAAAAACGTAACCGCGGTTATCATGAGCAAGAAGGGGGACGAATTGCCCGTGAGCGCCATGCCCGCCGACGGCACCTGGCCGACCGGCACCACCAAGTATGAAAAACGCAATATCGCCATAGATATTCCCAAATGGGATGAGAAATTGTGCATTCAGTGCGGACAGTGCTCTCTGGTCTGCCCGCACGCCGCCATCCGCGTGAAGGTTTATGAATCCGCCTATTTGAAAGACGCGCCGGCAAACTTCAAATCCGCGGACTCCAAGGGCAAGGAATATGCCGGCATGAAATATACCGTCCAGATTGCGCCCGAGGATTGCACCGGCTGCGGGGTATGCGTTCAGAATTGTCCGGCGCGCGAGAGGGATGCCGCCACCAGGCAGGAGACCGGCCACCGCGCAATTGATATGACTCCGCAACTGCCGTTGCGCAAACAGGAGGCGGATAACTTCGCCTTCTTCATGAAAATTCCCGATATGGATGCGAAGTTGTATAATCGCGCAACCATCAAGGGCAGCCAGTTCGTGCGCGCCATGTTTGAATTTTCCGGCGCCTGCGCCGGCTGCGGCGAGACGCCTTACGTAAAGCTTCTGACCCAGCTCTTCGGCGACCGCGCCCTGATAGCCAACGCCACCGGTTGTTCTTCAATTTACGGCGGCAACCTGCCGACCACGCCCTATACCACGCGGGAAGACGGGCGCGGGCCGGCCTGGTCAAATTCGCTCTTTGAAGACAACGCCGAGTTCGGCTACGGCATGCGCCTGGCGGTTGATAAATTCAACGCTTACGCCCTGGAGCTGCTGGAGCAGGCCGCCGCCTGTCCTTCCTGCGGCGCAGTGAAACCGCTTATGGACGAAATCAGAAATGCCGACCAGACCACTCCGGCAGCCATTGAAGAGCAGCGCGGACGGTTGGAGCAATTGAAACGCCAGCTTGAAAAGTGCAATTCCGACGTCGCGCGCCAGCTTCGGTCCGTGGCAGATTACCTCGTCAAAAAGTCGGTCTGGATCGTCGGCGGCGACGGCTGGGCTTACGACATCGGTTACGGCGGACTTGACCATGTCCTTGCTTCTGGGCGGAACGTCAATGTGCTCGTGCTTGACACGGAAGTCTATTCAAACACCGGCGGTCAGGCCTCCAAAGCGACGCCGATGGGCGCCGTGGCCCGGTTTGCCATGGCCGGAAAACCCCTGATGAAAAAAGACTTAGGGATGATCTGCATGAGCTACGGCAGCATTTATGTCGCTACGGTGGCCATGGGCGCCAATCCGAATCAGACCGTCCGGGCTTTTGCCGAGGCCGACGCCTACAACGGCCCTTCCATTATCATCGCCTATTCGCACTGCATCGCCCACGGCATAAACATGGCCACGGGCCTTTCGGCCCAGAAGGCCGCGGTGCAATCGGGGCATTTCCCGCTTTACCGGTATAATCCGGACCTGACCAGGGAGGGGAAAAACCCGCTGACGCTTGACAGCAAGCCGCCGGTCATGAAATACAGCGAAGCGGTCATGAAGGAAAACCGCTTCCGCGTCCTTTCCCAGACCTATCCGGATAACGCCAAGCGTCTGATGGCAGAAGCGGACAAACTGGTGGCGGCGCGCAACGACCTTTACCAGAAACTGGCCGGCCTGCCGCCCTGCTCGGACGAAATCAAGCCGGAACAGCCGTAAATATCAGAAATTCAGTAGTCAGAATTCGGGACAAAACACAGACGAACCGCGAACCCTGCTTCCAGGGAATGGTTTTTATTCTGACTACCGACTTCTGAGTTCTGACGATCTGGATGTGCGGTGCCTTTATTTTTCCGGGCGTTGATAACGCAGGCTCGGGATGCGGTAATTGGCCGCGATGCGTTTATTGGCTTCCGGCAGTTCCGTTTCGTCCAGCGCCAGGTCAACGCCATGCCCCATGAGCGACACCCGTCTCAATCCGCCGTCGCGGTCAACGGCGTTGAAGACGTCCGCCAAACAGCGGACCGGCCGGTTGTTGACGGCCGTTACGACTTCGTCGCGGTATTCGTGGTAGCCGATGTTGATCCGGTCCGGCAATACCCTTGAAAGGATAACGACGTGCTCGCCCGCCCGGGCGCTGAACTGCCAGGGATTAAAATAGTAATAAACCAGGCGGGGATTTGTCTGGATGATCCATTCAGCGCCGCCCGCGCACAAATAATCGCCGGTCAGTTCGCGCAGGATCAGGCCGCCTTCGGCCAGGTATTCGGCCCGGCCGCCGGTTGTGTTTTCCGGAATTGTCAGGAAGCGGTCATCTTTGTTTTGAAGCGGCAGCCGCACCGTTGTTTTTTCCCGGTTGCGGATGATTGTCAACGGAATGTTGTCGCCCGGGGCGTGCCGGCCGTTAATGATATTGGCAAAAAGCAGGCGGCCGAAATCAGGATCGTCATAATAGCCCATTTCGTCCAGTTTAAAACCGTCCATTTCAATGATTACGTCTTCGGCATGCAGAACGGCCGCGGCGCCCGACCCGGGGACGGCGCGCACAACCATGATGCCTTTTTTTTCTCCAGCGGCGCCGAGGTGTTCGCGCTTGACCGGATCAAGCAGCGGTTTCCATTCAAGGCCGGCCCAGGCCGTTCCGGGATACGGAGTCGCCCGCGCTCCGGCGATGAATTTCTTCAACGTCATGGCGGATAGCACCGTGCAGGTCTGCGTTTTTTTGTCGTAACCGGTTGTAATGCCGGCCAGCAAACGGTCTTCGCCGGGGAGGGGTTCGCCGAGAAAAACCGGCGTGCCGTCCTTTTCCACCGTGAAATCCGTCAGCACCGTGAAAACCAGGCCGCGCGGCGAGGCGCTGATTTCAATCACGCGCCCCGCGTCGCTTTGAAACTGCCCGCTCTCGTCCATTTTGACAATGGTGACCGGATCATTGCGGCGCACCTTGCCGGCGAGCGGCACCGCCTGAAAACGCGCCGCTTGTTTTTTATCCTTGATTTTCAGCAGAGCGGCGCCGATTTGCACGTCGGCCTCAATTTTTTCCGCTTCCAGCCTGGCGCCGGTTCCGGCCCGGCGGATTTCAATAAGATTGCCGTTGCGCGCGGCGTCCTCAACGGTAAGGAACAAACCGCCTTCCACAACCACCGCCAGGCTCTGGCGCACTTGCGGCTGTTTTTTTAACCAGGGAATTTTCGGATCAAATTCCTGGCAGACGGCGGTTACTTCCGTGATTGAGGCATCGTCCGGCGGCGAGGTGTTTTCAGCCGCAAAGGATGGCAGGGCGACCAGCAGGAAAAATAGCGCCGCCCGCTTTGCGGGACCCGCTTGCAACCGCAGCATTGCGCGCAGGGGCGCGGAGAACGCGGAGAAAAAGGGAAGCATTGGTTTTCTTGAAGAGAATAAATCTCTGCGTCTCTGGGGTAATATTTTTTTTTGTTTCACGGCGCGGTTGCCTTCCGCAGATAACAGGGGGCCGGAACGTTGTAACTGCGCAAAATTTCTTCATCCGCTTTTTGCGCTTTTGCCGCGTCCAGGATCAGCGCGTCGGGCGTTTCATTAAAACAGATCACGTGCCTGGCGCTTCCGCCCTCTGCGCCGCCGCGGCCGGAGGGCGCGCGGAAGGCGGAAGAGAGATCGCGCATTTGCCCGATTGGTTTTCCATTGATCGCGGCAACGGTCTTGTAAAGAAATCCTTGGTCATAGGTGTTGACCGGGTGGGGCAGCCGGTCGGCAAGGATCACGAACTGCACACGGTTTGAATAAAGCCCGTCGGTTTTGGCAAATTGCGAATAATAGAGCAGGTGCTGCGTATCGGGTTGATTTAGCCGCCGGCCGTTCTGGGAGAGCCAGTTAAGCGAGAGCGGAGCGAAGACCAGCCCGCCGCAAATGAAATATTCGGGGAGCCGGTCATACTCATAACGGTAAGCGAATGGATCAATGCTTTTCAGGAGCGGCACGGTTACGGACTTAGGTTCGCCATTACGCAATATTCCCAGTTCCACGGGCTGGCCGCATTGCTTGCGTTCAATCAGTTCGGCGTATTGCATGGTCTGGTTGTCAATGACGGCGGTGCCGTCGTCGGCGAGTGGATATCCGTCAACCGTCATGATGACGTCGCCGGTTTGGAGGAGGCCGAAGGCGCTGGCGAAAGGGTCGGTCATATTGATTACTGTTCCGCCGTTTTTTTGCTCCAGTTTCAGGTTGCGGCGCAAGGCGGGGTTCCGGGTTTCCATGGTCATGACGCCGAGCTCCGGATAACCGTCATAGACGCCGTCTTCAATATCATCCAGGAAATGCCGGATGACCGGCAGGGGGATTGCATAGCCGAGGTTTTGGCCGCCGGGTATGCCCTGAAAAGCGACGCCGACCACCCGGTCGCGGTAAAGCACCGGGCCGCCGCTGTTGCCGGGGTTGATGGCCGCATCCACCTGCATGGCAAGGTGCCAGTCCACCCGGCTGTGGGAGTAGGGGATGTAATCAATGCGCGAGACCACGCCCTTGGTGAGCGAGATGCGCTCTCCGCCCATGGGGTAGCCGAGGACGATTACCTCGTTGTTCAGGCCCGGCAGTTCCGTGCCGAGCGGCAGGGGGCGCGTGTCCTTGAAAAACGATTCGTCGGGCACGCTCAAAACGGCCAGGTCGCAGTCGTGGCCCGCGAACAGGACCGCGGCCTGGTATTTGCGCGGATCGCCTTCGCGCTGGACTTCGATAAAGCGCGTGTCGGAGACGACGTGGGCGTTGGTCAGGATTCTTTTCTTTCTGATAATCAAGCCCGATCCGCTTCCCGAGCGGAGCGCGCCCGGCTGCCAGGGCGTCCCGTAATCCTCGGATTGGACGGTAACGTATATTTTTACGATTGACGACTTGAAGTCCGGAGCGGCGCAACCGATTGCCGGGAAAAGGCAAAGAACGTTTATTATGAACATTGCCGGAAATAAAATGCTCTGTTTCATTGTCGCCCCCGGACGATATTCAACGACTGGATTTTTGCGCGGTTTCGCCTCCGGCCGGCTTGATAACCTGCACCGCCTTGGCAATGGCCCTGATGTGATCCGGCGTGGTGCCGCAACAGCCGCCGATAATGCCGGCCCCGGCCGCGACAATGGCCGGCACATGTTTGGCGGTCATTTCAGGGCTGTCCGGAAAAACAATTGTTCCGCCGCTGTTGACCGGAAGGCCGGCGTTGGCATGGACAAGGATCGGGGCGTTCGGCGCGGCTTTCCTGATCTCGCTTACGATGGGCGGCATCTGCTCAAAGCCGTTCCCGCAGTTCGCGCCGATGATGTTCGCGCCGGCTTTCAAGCAGGCCGCGGCCATTTCCGCGGGCGACACGCCCATCATTGTGCGGTATTCACCTTGCGCGGTTTTTTCAAAAGTAAAAGTGCAGATGATTTCCAGCGCGGTATTTTCCTTGACCGCCCGGATCGCCAGGCAGGCTTCGGAGATATCCGACATGGTCTCAATGCAGGCGGCGTCCGCCCCGCCTTTTTCCAGCGCCGCGGCCTGTTCGCGGAAGGAGTTCAGCATTTCCTCTTCGGCAACATCGCCCATGAGGAGCATTTTGCCGGTGGGGCCCATGGAAGCGATGACGTGCCTGTCCCGGCCGGCGGCTTCGCGCGAAATGGCCGCGGCCGCTTCGTTGATCTCGGCAGTCCTGCCTCCCAAGCCGAAAAAATCCAGCTTGAAGGAATTGCCGCCGAAACTGTTGGTTTTAACGAGAGCGGCGCCGGCGGCGACATAATCGCGGGCGATAGCCAGCACGTCGGCGCGATGGGTCAGACACCATAATTCGGGGCATTCGCCGGGTAACAGTCCTTTCTGCTGGAGCATTGTGCCCCAGGCGCCGTCGGAGACAAGAATTTTTCCCTCAGCGATTTTTTCCGTTATTCTTTTCATTGCCTGTCCTCCATGCCTTTTTCCACCAGCTTGTGAAAAAAACGTTTCCGGATGCAGGTTGCAGGATAACAGAGTTTGTTTGTTCTGTAAATCCACGCCTGGAAAAAAATTATCGCGGGGATCGGACGCGGCGGGTTTGCTATTGACGAGCGGGTCTCCGGTTGGATACATTCTTGAAAAGGCTTTTCGTTATGCCGCAGGAAAAACAGAACATTGAACGTGTTTTTGAACGGGACGAACCGAAACCCTTCCTGCAGCATCTTGAGGAACTGCGCCGCACAATCCTCTGGTCGCTCGCGGTGTTGATTCTCGCCATGCTCGTTGCCCTGCCGTTCGCTCCGGTCATTTTCAGGCTTTTGTGCGCGCCCCTCGCAAAAATAACGGCGCATCCGGAAATATTCCTGCGTTCGCTGGAGATCACCGGCGCTTTTGCCATAGTATTGCGCTTGCTTTTCTGGGGCGGCTTGATTTTAAGCGCACCGGTCATTCTCTTCCTGATCGGGGGATTCGTTTTCCCGGGTCTTACCGCTTCGGAGCGGAAAACAGTCCGTTTGGCGGGTGTTTTCGCCTTTTTCCTGTTCATGCTCGGCGTGGCGCTCGGCTATTTTCTCACCCTGCCGATCGCCTTGAAAGTGTTTTTTGCCCTGCACGGCTGGCTCGGCATTCAGGCCGAATGGACGGCCACCAGCTACACGACGTTTTGCATGCAACTGCTCCTGCTTTTTGGGCTTGCCTTTGAACTGCCGGTGGCGATCATGGTGCTGGGGTATTTCAACGTGGTGTCTTCGTCATTCCTGCGGTCAAAACGCCGGCATGCGGTCGTGGTCATCCTGATTCTGGCGATGATATTAACGCCCGGTCCGGACGTGTTTTCACAGCTTATTATGGCGCTTCCAATGTTTCTGCTCTATGAAATCTCGGTCTGGATTGTCCGGCTCTTTGAGCGGCGCGCGGCGCAAGGCGCGGAATCGGCATAAAATCATTGCCTTTTCGGGCGATAAAACTTAAAATGCGTCCATTGCCAGATTATGAATTTTTTAAAAAACAATCTCCGCTTTTATAACCTGCTTGCGGCGGCGCTTGTGTTTTGCGGCGGCGGAACAGCGCCGGCCGCGGTCGCCGTCCGCGATTTTTCCGGTTATCAGGTAATTCTGGATAAGAAACCTTTCGGGGAAGTGGCTCCTTCGGAAAACGCCCAGCCGCAGGCGGCGCTTGGCGACGTCGTTGCCAGGGATCTGGAAATGAAATCAATTGTGGACGACGGTTACGGCATCCGTATCGGTTTGTTTGACAAGAAAACCAACAAGAATTTTTCGCTTGGCGTGGGGGAAAGCCGCGAGGGCTTGCAATTGGTTTCGGTTGATTACGACAATGAGGAAGCCGTCATTAAAAAAGACAGCGAAACGGCTGTCTTGAAATTGCGGCCGAGCAAGGACAGTGCGCCGGACGCCGTTCCGGCTTCCGCTCCTGGTCTTATGAGCGCCGTTCCGTTCCAGCCGCCGGGCCAAGCTGCGTCCCCCCGCCGCCGGCCGTTTTTTTCCGACTTGGCGCGCAGGAAAGGCAGCCCCTTTCAGCCGCTGGGAACCAACGCCGTGCCTTTTATGTCCAGGCCGGCCACTTCGTTTTTCAAGGCCAGTACCGGGGCATTTCCGCAGGCTTCGTTCGGGCCTTTCCAGGTCCGCCAGAGCGGAGGCGCCCCCGTTCCTTTCCAGCCGATCGCTCCGGGCTCTTCCAACATGCCCAGTCCGTTTATACCGCTCGCGCCGGTTGCGGTTCCGTCCGGTTCCGCGGATCAGGTTGTGCCCGCGGAAAGCAAAGGCGCGACTATTGACCGTTTTCTCCAGGGGCCGGCCGCAATCCCGGCGCCTCCGGAAAACGAAATGCCCGTTGAAGAAATTGCACAATGAACATGACCAAAGCGGAAAGGCCGCCCCCCAGAACTGAGAATCCGCGCATCAACGGTATTTCCGTGGTGATCCCCTGTCTCAACGAGGAGGCCTCCATTGGCCGGGTCATTGAGATGGCCCGCAAAGGTATCGCCGCAACGGGACTGGCGGAAGAGATCATCGTGGTGGACAACTCCTCCACCGACCGCTCGGTCCAGATCGCCCGCGCGCACGGCGCGCGCGTTATTCCGGAAAAGCACCGCGGTTACGGGTCGGCCCTGCGCACCGGCTTCCGGAACGCCCGCCATGAGCTGATCGTCATGGGCGACGCCGATCTCACTTACGACTTTAGCGCCATTGCCGCGCTGGTCCGGCCGATCCTGGACGGCGCGGCCGATTTTGTCATCGGCAATCGCATGAAAAACATCCGGCCCGGCGCCATGCCCGGACTGCACCGCTATATCGGCAATCCGCTCCTGTCCTTCGCGCTGCGCGCCATGTTTCACAGCAATCTTGTCCATGACGCCCATTGCGGGCTGCGCGCCATCCGGAAAGACGCCTATCTGAAGCTGCGCTGTGTTACAACCGGCATGGAATTTGCCAGCGAAATGGTGGTGCGCGCCATCCGCTGCCGGTTGCGGATCGTTGAGCGCGATATTGTCTATCATCCGCGGAAAGGCCGGTCAAAACTGCATTCTTTTCGCGACGGCTGGCGCCATCTGCGTTTCATGATGCTGCACAGTCCCGCCGCCATGCTGCTTGTGCCGGGTGTTTTTTTCTGGATGCTGGGCCTTGTGATTTCATTGCCGCTGGTCTTCGGCCCGATCATCATCGGCGGCCGCGCCGTGGATATCCATTGCATGCTGATCGGCGGCGTGCTTAATATCCTGAGCATTCAAATCATCACCATCGGTCTTCTGGCCAAGGCTTACGGCCACCTTTCGGGTCTGCACCATGACCCGGTGATTGCCTGGTTTTACCGCTGGTTCACCTTTGAAAGGGCATGCGTGGTTTCCGCGGCGATAATTCTTCTCGGCGTATTGCTGACCCTGCGGGTGGTTCTGGACTGGATTTCCTCAGGTTTTGGCGTTCTCAACCAGCAGCGCTTGCTTTTTTTCGCGCTGGTCTGCCTGGTGAACGGCGTCCAGGTCGGGGCGGCCTCTTTTCTGTTCAGCATTATGGCCCTGCCGCGCCATATTGACCGCCTGCCGCCGGAAACTGAAGCCACCGGCATTACGGACACTTGAGAATTACAAGTGAAGACATCCGGGCAATATAGCGTTTCCATCGTCATCCCGGTAATGAACGCCGCAAAATTCCTGCCGCCGCTTTTCGCCGCGCTCGCGTCGCAAAAGCCGTCTCCCCCGGATGAAATCATCCTGGTTGACTCGTGTTCCACGGACGGCACACCGGCGGCGGCCGGCCAGTCGCCCGTCAACACGCGCGTCATTCCGATTAAAAATTTTTCGCATGGCGGCGCGCGCAACATGGGAGCCCGCGCCGCCCGGGGCGACATCGTCGTTCTGTTGACCCAGGATGCCCTGCCGCAAAACGACCGGTGGCTTTTCAATCTGCTGGCGCCTTTTTCCGACGGCGGGGTGGGGGCGGTGTTTTCGCGCCAAATCCCCAGGGAAGATGCGCCGCCGACGGAGCGTTTTTTTCTCCAGTATCATTTCCCGCCCGGCCGCGCGGCGCGTTACCTGCGGCCGCCGCAGGGCGTTCTGACTTTTCAGGACGTGTTTTTTTCCAATGTCAGCGCCGCCATCCGCCGGCCGCTCCTTATAAAACACCCGTTTGATGAAACCCTGATTATGAGCGAGGACCAGCAGTTTGCGCGGGATTTGCTCAATGCCGGGCTGGCGGTGGTTTATCAACCCGAATCAATCGCACTCCATTCCCACCGTTATTCGCTGGCCATGGCCTTCCGGCGTTATTTTGACAGCATTTACTCGCTGACGCTTATTTTTCCAATGCAAGACCTGCGGGTCAGCGCCGCCATGGGCCGCCGTTATTTGCGCCGTGAGTTCGCCTATATCCTGCGCCGGCACCCGCTCTATTTTCCCTATTACTGCCTCTATAACATGGCCAAAGCCGCCGGCGCTTTTCTCGGTCATTTCGGCGCGCGCCTTCCCCGCCGCCTGGCCCGCGCTTTAAGCTTGCATCGTTATTATTGGGACCGGCCGCCGGCCGCCGCATTTGTTCCGGAGAAAACGCCATGAAATGGGACGCGGTCATCATTAACTGGAACCAGGCCGCGGCGACCATCCGCTGTGTGAATTCGTTGCTTGCGTTTCGCCGCGCCCCTTCAACGGTATGGGTGGTTGACAACGCTTCAAACGACAGCCGCCGCGATTTGATCCCGCAATCCTGCCCGGTTGTTTCATATATTTACAACGAACGCAACCTTGGTTTCGCCGGCGGTAACAACGCGGCGTTGCGGAGAATAATATCGTCCGAATCGGAAGCCGTGCTGTTGCTGAATAACGACGCCGTCATTTCAGAACCTCACCTCGTGCAATTGCTCGCGGCGCTGGACGAGAACCCGCGCCTGGGCGTTGTCGGCCCTCTCCTTGAGGCGCGCCAGGGAAGCCGCCGGACAATTTCCGCCGGCGGACGGGATATTGCCCGGTTTCCGCAAACGCGCATTGTTTATCCGCCCGGCGGCCGCGCGGCAAGCCATGGCGCTTCCGTCTGTGTTGAAACCCCTGATGGCAGGCCGATGGACGCCAATTCACTCCGGGTGGCGGCTTACGTGCCCGGGACGGCGGTTGTCATCCGTACGAGTTTACTGCGAAGCGTAGGCTTGCTGGAAGAAGCCTATTTTTTCAGCGGGGAGATGGCCGATTTTTGCCGCCGGGCGCAATCGGCGGGTTGGACCTGCGCGATTTCCCCGCAGGCGCTTGCCCTGCATGCGCCCGCCGGGGGGAGACTGCGCGACACACTTTACCGGTATTACAATCTGCGCAACCGGTTCCTTTTCATTCGCCGCCATGAGCCGGCGCGCCGCCGTTTGTTCGGGTTTTGGCTTGGCTGCGGCGCCGCCATGGCGGCGCGCGCCATCCTCTGCGGCCGGCCGGCGGCGGCGCGCGCCGTCCTTCTGGCCTTGCGCGACGGCCTGGCAGGACGTTTCGGGAACCGGAATGATTTGTTCGGGGCTTGATTTTATGAATACTACACCACGCGTTACGGTTGTTATTCCCGTCTGGAACGGCGCGGATTGGCTGCCGGCCTGCCTGCGCGCCCTCGCGGCGCAGTCATTCCGCGACTTTCTGGTAATCATGGTTGACAACGGGTCGGTTGACAACAGCCGCGAACTGGCGCGCGCCTATCCGCGGGTCAGCGTAATAAAGTTTGAACGCAACCGCGGCTTTGCGGCCGCAGTCAATGCCGGCATCCGCCAATGCTCTTCCGAATACGTCGTTTTGCTCAACACGGACGCGCAGCCGCGTCCGGACTGGTTGCAACACCTGGTTCACGCCATGGATGCGGGCGGACCGGAGGTCGGCTGCCTGGCCTCCCGAATGCTCTCAATGGGCAATCCTGCCTTGGTTGATAATTGCGGCGACATCCTCTCGTGGCAGGGAGCCGCCGCCAAGCGGGGGCACGGTCAGCCGGCGGATTTCTTTGGCCGCAGCGAGGAGGTTTTTTCGGCCTGCGCCGGCGCCGCTCTCTACCGCCGCAGTTTGCTGGAAACTCTGGGCGGTTTTGACGAACGGTTTTTCGCCTATCTTGAAGATTTGGACCTTGGGTTGCGCGCCCGCATGAGAGGTTACCGATGTTTGTTCGTGCCGGAGGCGGAAGTTCTTCACCAGGGACACGGCAGCGGCATATCTTCGGCGCGTTACGTGCGTCTCGTGACCCGCAACCGGCTTTTATTGTTTTTAAAAAACGTGCCCGCGCGGCTTTTGTTGCGCCATGCGCTTTCATTGATTTACGGCCAGTGGTATTTCCTGGTTGCGTACCGGCGGCCGCTGGCGTCGCTTGCCGGCTATTGTTCGTTCCTGGCGTGCCTGCCCCATGTGTGCCGGGCGCGCCGCCGGACGTTGAAAAACATCGTTGTGCCGCTTGAGGCGCTTGACCGTTTGCTGGCAAAAAAAATGCCGGAGCCGCCCTTGCGGGAGCTGGCCTGGAACTGGCTGCGCCGGCCGAGAAAAAAAAAGAAATGAACATTCTCTATCACCTCAGTTCGCCATGGCCGCGCATTCCGGACACGGACGCGGTGTTTCAGGAGGCGGAGTTTCTGCGCCGGCGTTTCGGCGGCGGCATCCTCCAGCTCTATCCCCTGCGCCGTCCCAGCCGGATTTACCCGAAACAGCTTTACGGCCTTCACCGGATAGCGGCTTTGCGCCGGCTGGAAAAAACAACCGCCATTCATCATCTTTATTATGCCACGCTCTATCCCTTTCCCTGGCTGCGTTTTCTGCGGCGGCCGCTGGTTTATTCGGCGATTGCCGGAGCGGGCATTTTGCCCGGCGGCCGCCGGCCGGACTGGCTGAAACGCGTCCACACGCTGGTTACTTCCAACCCGCGCGATGCGGCGGTGTTCAAATCGTGGCCGGGGGCGCGTTACCGTCTGATCCGGCCGGGCATTGATACGGCGCGTTTCACGCACACGCCCTGTCCGCTGGAGCGGGAACTGACCCTGTTGGTCGGGTCGGCGCCATGGATTCGCCGCCAGTTCGCCGGGAAGGGGATTGATCTGCTTTTGCAACTGGCAGCATCCGGGGCGGTCCCGGTGCGCCTGGTGTTTTTGTGGCGCGGCTGGCTGGCCGATGAGTTAAAAACGCGCGTTGTCCGATACGGCTTGACGCCGCGGGTGGAGATCATCAATGAATGGATTGACGTGAACCGCGTTCTGGCGCGGGTGCACGCGACGGTCGTTCTGGCGGATTCGGAAAAGCTGGTCAAGGCTTTCCCGCATTCGCTGATGGAGTCGCTTGCGGCGGGAAAACCGGCGCTGGTTTCCGCCTGTATTCCCATGGCGGATTATGTGCGCGCAACACAATGCGGCGAGGTGGTTTCTGCTTTCACGCAGGAAGCCCTCCAAACTGCGGCGCTGAATCTGATGCGGAATTACGCCGGGCGGCGGGCGGCGGCCTTGGCGCGCGGACGCGTGGATTTCGCGCTTGAGCCCATGCTCTCCGCCTATGGCGAGGTGTATGCCGAAGCCGGCCGGACCGCCTGACCAGGATATATCAGTCATTATCGCGCCGGCCGAAACCGGCCGGAAAATACAAATCTGATTCTGCTTGTATTGGATGTTTTTTTCAGGTAGTAACTTTCGTGAAAGTAGCGTCCGTAAAAAATGCGGGATGAGGAGGGGGCAACATGGATCAAAGCATGTTGAAAAATGCGTTGCAGGTCTTTCCGGAAAAATCCGTCCTGCGGTTTGGGCTGGCCGCCGGCGGGAATGTTTCCATTAAAAAAACCGACAAACAACCGCCGGTAAAATCAGGGGCCGCGAAATAAATGGCCGCGGCCCGCAAATCCGACCGGAGCAAATGGATGCTGGCGCGGGAACGGTTAAGATTAACCGATTCTAAACCGCCGCCGGCCGAGCCTGATTTATCCCTGCGCCCGGCCATTGCGCAGATCTTTGCCAGGCTGGATGCCCAGTCCGGTTCGGTTATGAGCGGGATTCAGGCAAAATGGAATGTTATCGCGGGAGAACGCATCGCGGCTCACGCCCGGCCCGACCGGTTGCATGAGAACGTTCTGTATGTCGCGGTTGACAGTTCCGCCTGGCTGGCGGAAATCAAACGTTTCCACGCGGACTTTCTCCTGCAAAAAATACAGGATGAAATCGGCCGCGGAGCGGTCAAGAATATCCGGTTCCTGGTGGACCCGCCGCGGCCCGACCGCTGTTAGAAACGCCCCTGACCTTGGAGAATCGGGGTCAAATCTGAATGGCGATAAGTTAAGCAGGGTTTCCCACGTCTTGCGCAAACCGCCTTTTTATGATAAGCATTGTTTCCAGAAAGGATTTTAACCATGGATATTCAACAGCTTTTTGCCGAAAGAATAGGCGGGGCCGCGTTCGGGCTTTCCGCGCAAATCTATAAATTTGAAAAAATAAAGCGCGCCAAGGCGGCCGCGCGCAAGGAACATCCGGATGTTGAACTGCTGGATTTCGGGGTGGGGGAACCCGATC
>JAQUQV010000053.1 GCA_028715905.1 Kiritimatiellia bacterium | reverse complement strand
TTTGCGCGTATATGCCGGTCATTGCCGCAAGAAGGATAGCGCCGGAATCATGGAAAAAAACGGATTTTCTGGTTTTGTGAGGGAGGAATGGCGCAAGCTTCTTTTGCTCCTGAGCATGTGCCTGATTTATTTCTTTTCGTATTTCCAGCGCGTGGCCGTGCCGGGCACTTGTTTTGACGAACTTCAGCGCGATTTTAACGCTTCCGCCGCCGCCATTACGGCGCTGGGATCGGTCTTTTTGTACATATACGGCTTTGCCCAGTTTTTCATCGGCATGGCGGCCGACCGATTCGGCGGCCGGCGGACCATGCTTGTCGGGGCCAGCATTCTGGCCGGCGCTTCCATTGTTTTTCCGCTCGCCGGTTCGTTGCCCGTGCTTTACCTGGCGCGGGCGTTTCTCGCCGCCGGCGCCAGCACGATTTTTATCAGCATGGCCAAGGAGATAGACGTCCTTTTTAATCCGCGTCATTTTGCCCTCTGGCTGGGCATTTCGCTTTTTATCGGCTACAGCGGCGGCATTGCCGGGACATATCCCTTTGAAAGGGCCGTCAGCCATTTCGGCTGGCGTCCCGCCATGCTTGCTGCGGCCGGATTATGCTTTCTGGCGCTGGCCGCCGCCTTTTTCGTTTTCCGCAAATTTCCCGCCGGCCGGGCGGCATCCCCGCGGCCCGGTAATTTTTATCTCGGCGGCGTGCTGAAAAACCGCCTGAGTTATCCGGTGGCCGTCGCCGGCGCGATTAATTTTGCGGTGTATTTTCTTTTTCAGGCCGCGCTCGGGAAGAAAATGTTGACCGATTGCTGCGCGGTTTCCTCCTCCCAGGCCGCCGCCGTAACCTTTGCGATGATCATTATCTGCACGAGTTTTTCCTCGGCCTCCGGCTTTATTTCGCGCCTGATCGGCAACCGGCGCAAACCGATTATTTTGACCGGCGTGTGCCTGACCCTTGCCGCGGTGATTTTGTTGAGCACGGCCCTGTGCGGCCGGCCGGACCGCCGCCTGCTCACAACCGGCCTGGTCATGCTGGGGCTGGCCGCCGCCCCCTCGCCGATTGTGCTGTCTTCAATCAAGGAAGCGAATGCCGGCCCGGCGGCGGCAACGAGCATGGGCTTTGCCAATTGCGCGGCCTATATTGTCGTGGCTGTCATCACGAACCTGGCGGGAATGACCATGGATTGTTTCCGGGAACAGACCGTGGCGAGCGCGCAGGGGATCGTTTATCCGGCAATCGCCTACCGGCTGATCCTCGCCGGTTGCGCGGGGATGGCCGTCGTTTCGCTGATAGCGGCTTTGTTTATCCGCGAAACGAGGGGAATGCAGGCCGGCCAAACCGGTTGAAAAAAATGAATCTTTCCGGTAAAAAGATAATTTTGAATCAGGAGTTGGTTATGGACTGCATAAAAAAACGGGCCGGCGCCGGCCGGCCGCGCCGAGCCGCCGCGGACAAGCGCTTTTTGGCGGTCCCGATTGTCGGATCAATCGGCAAAATGATTATGGACCCGGTCTGGGCGCGCAACATGCACCGGTCCGGCTCAAACGAATTGATGCATGTCATCCGGGGCAATGTCTCCGTGCGGATGGGCCGGCGCCGGCTTGAAGCCGGGCCGGACGACACTTTGCTCATTCCCGCCGGCACTTTGCATCGCGATGAATTTGATTTATCCGTCGGCCTGGAAGTATTTTACGTGTTTTTTGACTGGCCGCCTTCAAAAGATTATTTCCGTATTGTTCCGGCCGGGGAAGCGCCGCGTTTTTGCGCGTCCATCGCCGCCGAGATCGGCAAATTGTGCGACCGGATGCAGGTCGGACTGGATGCCGGCACCGAAACCGACCGTTTGCTGATAAATTCCTACACGCATAATATTCTGCTTCTGGTCCTGCGCGAGGCCGTGCGGCCGGAGACAAACCGTCCGCCGTCCGCCGGCCGGCATCACGGCGAGGTTCTGCTGTTGAAGGCCCGGCAATACATTGATTTGCATTACGCTGAACCGCTTTCCCTTGATAAGATCGCCGAGGGGCTGCAGATCAGCTCTTTTTATCTTTCGCACCTTTTCAGCCGGGGAAGCGGTTGTTCGTTCGTGGAATATATCACCCGGGTCCGCCTGCGCAAGGCGCAGGAACTGCTGGCCGAGAGCTTGCGGAATGTTTCGGAAGTCGCCCATGCCGTCGGATACAATGACAGCAATTACTTTTCAAAGGTGTTCCACCGTTATTTCGGTGTCAGTCCCCAGGACGCGCGCTGCGCCCCGGCCGGGGGAAAAAGGGCGGACGCTATCCCCTGAAAGAACCAGAAGCGGCGCCCGTTTGCATTCCGCCGCCCCGTCGCGCCGGGTTGCCAGCGCGGCCAATGCGAAGCCGCGGCTGGGAGGTGAAAAAGCCCTCGTTTGAAACTGCCTTAACCCGCTTGTTGCCTGAAATCATGCGGGGTAACCGTCAGCCCCCGGAAAATGGCAAAAAAACCCCCGAAATGACAATTTCTTCCTCTTGCGCAAAGCTCCGTTCTGCCCCAGAATTATCGGCAAGAAAGAAACGCTGTAATATTTTTCGGGGGTTAAAAACATGAGTGCGAAACTGGCTTACGCAATCTGGCCGTGGGGGTTGGCAAACCGGGAGCAAATGGCCGCGGCCATCAGGGACATAAAAGAGGTTGGTTTCCGCTATTTTGAAAGCGTGCAGAAGGCCGTGGAACTGTTCAAGGACGATCTGAAGGCTTTCACGGATATTACCGCGGAATATCAGGTTTATCCGATCAGTTTTTATTTCCATATGCGCGGCGTCGCCGGCCAGGACATTGAAATCCTGAGGCAGAGTCTTGATTTCATGGCCGCTAATCATATCGCAACCATCAGCGTGCAGGCCGCCGGCAAAAAAGGCGGCGGGGCAACGCCGGAAGAATTGCTCTACGCTCTGAACACCATCGCCGAATTCGGCCGGCTGGCCAGGCCGTACGGAATAATCCCCTGTCTGCATCCGCATGCGAACACAACCGTCATGTTTGAAAAGGAAATTGATTTTATCATGCAAAACACGGACCCGGCGCTGGTGGCCTTCGGGCCGGATACCGCCCATCTTATGGTCGGAAAATGCGATCCCGTCCGGGTCTTTGAAAAATACGCCGAGCGGATCCGCTTCGCGCATTTGAAAGACGTGAAAAAAATGAGAAAGCTGGAAGGCGACGGCGCTCAAAAAGAAGGTTTTGAAATTTACAGCAGTTTCCTTGAGCTCGGCGAGGGGGAGGTTGATTTTCCGGGAGTTTTCAAGGTTCTTGAGAATGTGGATTATGACGGTTTCCTCGCGCTCGAGCTTGACAGGTCGCGCTTTTCCAACAAGCAGAGCGCGGAAATGAATATGCGCTATATGAAGAAGCACGGGTTCTGATGCGAGAGTATGGAGTATCGGCGTAACGGAGTGTCGGAGTCAGAAAAATCGGAAATCCAAAATCGCAAATCGAAAATTGAAAAGAGTTGAATCATGATGAGTCCGCGTGAAAATCTCCTGCAAACCCTGCGCTGTGAAAAGCCGCAATGGATTCCGGTATGCCCTTATTTGTTTTCCAATGAAAACCCCGTCCGGGGGGTTCCGGAGGCGCTTGGGGAAGTATTCCGCTTGTCGTCCGGCGCTCTCGCCGGCAATATTCTGAAACTGGGGGAATATCTTGGCGCGGACGATTATCTGCTCCCTGTCCCTGCGCCGGCGGATCTGGTTTCAGACACCTGTTCGGTTGAAACCAGAGAGGCGGAAAAGGGAAAATTTATCAAAATCTTGTCCACACCCAAAGGCCAACTCCGGCAGATTTCCGAAGCGATGCCTGGCTATCCCGGTATGGTGACAGAACGGTATGTAAAGGCGCTCGCGGATGTCCCCAAACTCATTGAATATTTCAATTCCCTGCGCGTCAGGGCGGCGCCGGAAACGGTAAAAAAGATACAAGATGTGAAGAAAATGGCGGGCGGACGCGGGGCGCTTTTCTGCCGCACCAACGGAACCCCGCTGGGAATGTGTTACCGGGTGTATTCGGACATTACGAATCTGATATATATGATCGCCGATGAACCCGGGACCATGAAAGAATTGTTTGACTGCATGGAGGAGAAGTATTTCAAATTGTACGAAGGCATGCTGCGGGCGGCTCCGGAAATAGACGCGTTTTTCGGCATGGATGACACCTCCACCACCCTTATTTCTCCTGATATGTTTGATTCATTCAACGTGGAATTGATTAACAGGCGGGCCGACTTGTGCCATGCCAACGGCAAAATATACATGCACCACTCCTGCGGCCTGATTCGCGGTCTGCTCCCCGTCTACCGCAAGACCAGAATGAACGGCGTGGATGCCTTTATCGCGCCTCCCGTCGGAAACGTCGGGTACGCGGAGGGCCGGGAAATTCTCGGGCCCGGATATTCCATGATTGCCGGGCTGGCAAACGGTCTGGGGGCAATGGATGAGGACGCGATTCGCAGGCACGTTGCCCGCCGTTTCAAGGATGCCCGGAGGGCCGGGAACGTTGTTTTTTACGTTGGCGGCGCCCATTTGTCGTTTGCGGCGCTGGAAATGATTTTTGCGGAAGCCCGGAAATTAAAAACCCGAAAGGAATCGTAAAATGGACAAACTGGCAATCAACGGCGGAAAAAAAGCGGTGCGCGAAGGACTGATCAAATCCTGGCCGCCCATCGGCGCATTGGACCGTAAAATGATATTGGCGTCGCTGAACGCCGGCAAACACACTGCCGCGGGCGCAAATTACAAGGCGTTTCAGGAGGAGTTTGGCGCATGGAGCGGCAATAAATACGCGATCTTTGCCAACAGCGGCACGGCCGCCCTGCACATGGGGCTGGCCGGCTGCGGCTTGAGCGCCGGCGATCACGTTCTGGCGCCGGCCTATTCCTGGTCATCCAGCGCAACTTGCATTCTGCATCACAACTGCATCCCGGTCTTTGTTGACATTGATTTTGACACCATGAATATTGATGTCAACAGGATTGAGGCCGCCATAACAAAGAGGACCAGGGCCATAGTCGTGGTGCATCTTCATGGGCTCGCGGTCAATATGGATAAAGTCCTGGAAATAGCGCGGAAGCATAAACTGCGGGTGATAGAAGACGCCTGCCAGGCGCACGGCGCTCTCTTTAAAGGCAAAAAAGCCGGCGCTTTCGGCGATTGCGCGGCCTTCAGCTTCAACCAGAACAAATGCCTCTGCGCCGGCGAAGGCGGTATGTTTGTCACAAATAATGAGGAAATCTATGAAAAGGCAAAAATGCTGTGGTCGTTCGGCGAAACGCGCACACCCGTTGAATCGCGCGATTACCATGCCTATGCCCTGGGCTGGATGTACCGGAGTTCCGACCTGGTGGCGGCGTTCGGCCGGGCCCAGTTGAGCAAAATGGATCATTATCTCAAAACCCAATGGGAAAACGGCGCATTATTGCGGGACGAACTGAAGGGCCTGCCGGCCTTGATAATTCCGGTGGAGCCGGAGGGACACAAGCATAACTGGTATAATTTCACCAGCCGGATTGACATGCCGGCCGCAAAATGGACCGGCGAACCGCAGCGTTTCAGGAATGCGGTCATGAAGGCCCTGCAGGCGGAAGGCGCGCCGGCGGGCGTCTGGCAAAGTTTTATTCTGCCGGCCATGACCGTTTTCCAGGCCAGGAACGCCTATGGCAAAGGCTGCCCCTGGAGCTGCCCCCTGACGCAGCCTGTTGATTATAACCCCGCAAAATTCCCGGTCGCCCAGCGGCATACGGACACCCATTTCGGCATGACGACTCCCTTGCGGGCCCCAAACGGCAAAGCGGCCGTTAAAGCCGTGGCGCAGGCCTTTAAAAAAGTATTCACGCAGCTGGACAAATTGGATATAGAAAAAATTCTGAAATGAAACTTTCAATAATGTCCTACACGTTTTCCCGGCAGGGGTGGCGGAAAAACGGCAGGTTTGATCTTGAAGGCATGTGCCGGGTTGCGCAGGAATTGGGCATTGACGGCGTGGATGTTGTATCCACCCATAATCTCTTGCCGGCGGATATCAGGCGGATTTTATCGGACTTTGGCCAGAAAGCAGTTTGTTACACTTTCAAAGCGGATTTGAACGCCGCCACGGCAAAAGAGCGCGGAATCGGAGCGGATCAGGTCAGGGCCGGCGTAGATGTTGCCGTTGAAATCGGCGCTCCCCTGATCATGGTGGTTACCCCGGGAAAGCCGGGCGTTGCGCGGGAAGTCTCGCGCCGGCAATTTATCGGCGGACTTCAGGAAAGCGCGGACTTTGCTCGCAAAGCCGGAATAATCATGACGATTGAAAACTTCCCCGGCAAAGACAGTCCGTTTGTCGTTTCATCCGACGTGCTTGAGGCTTTCCGTGAGGTCCCCGGCTTGAAATTGACTTTTGACAATGGTAACGTCTTGACTGGCGGCGAGGACCCATCCGTGTCTTTCATGCGTTGTGCCGCACATGTAGTCCACGCGCATTTCAAGGATTGGGTCCTGGCCGGACCGGGCGGTGGCCTGGAAGGTCTGGATGGCCGGCATTATGCGGCCGCCCTGATCGGCGAAGGCATTGTGCCGCATGTTTCGTGTCTGGATGCCATGAAAGAGGCCGGATACCAAGGCTATATCAATATTGAGTACGAGGGAAAGCAATATCCGCCTGATGAAGCCACGCGCCGGGCGGCGGGGTATCTGAACAATTTAATCAGGCATGCCCGCCCGTGTAAAGGAGCGGATTAACTTGAAAGTTAAAAAAGACATGCATGCGAATATGAACAGATACAAACCGGATTGCCGGGAAGCGCGCGAGCGCATGATTGCCTGGTGGGCCGGCAAAAAAACCGACCGGGTTGTGGCGCAGGTCAGCGCGCCTCTTAAACCGGCGGATCCGCTGATAAAATCCATCCGCGATGATGTTCCTGCCAAATATATTGACCCGGAAGCCGTTCTCTCCAACATGGAATATCGTCTGGAGCACACCTTCTGGGGCGGAGAATATTTTCCAACCCATTTCGTTTATTTCGGTCCCATGTTCTCTCTGACTTACCTGGGCTGTGAGCCGAATTTCATGCCGAATACGACCTGGTATGAGCCGTGTCTGCGGGATTGGAGCGAATTGCCGAATCTTAACTTCAATCCGCACAACCGCTGGCGTCAGCTCAGCATGAAAATGATGCGCCTTTCCATGGAACGCGCCAACGGCCGCTGGCTTGCCGCTCATGCGGGCGGCATAGCGAACCTGATGGACATAATCTGCGGCCTGCTCGGCAACGAAAAAACGATGATGGCCATGCTTGAACATCCGGAGGCGGTCAAGGCCGCGTTGGACCGCCTGATGGTCTGGTCGCGGCAAACATACGATGAAGTATATGACATCGGGCGCAGTTATCAGGAAGGCGACATTGACTGGATGCAGGTCTGGGCGCCGGGCAAGCTTATCACCGCGCAATGCGACATGTCGGTCATGATCTCCCCGGAAATGTTCCGCGATTTCGTAACCCCCGAGCTTGCGAATATTTACAATCATGTGGATTATGGCATCTACCATCTGGATGGAGCGGAGGAAATCCGCCATCTGGACGAACTGCTCAACATAGAAAAACTCCATCTTATCCAATGGGTGCCCGGCACAAAACTGAATGACCCGGATTACAGGGATCCCCTGCGCTGGATTGATCTCTTTCGCCGCATTCAGGCGGCCGGCAAAAAAGTTCTGGTTTACTGCCCGCCGGAACGGGTGCGGCCATTGCTGGACAAGATCGCGCGCGACCGTGTTATTCTGCATGTCGGCTGTAAGGATGAACAAGAGGCGCATAAAATATTGGGGGAACTGGAGGCGATCGGGGCCTGAATCAAGGAGGATAATTATAATGACAGCAATAAATGACGGCAACCTGCAAATCGGCTGGGCGAGTAAAAACGTGACCCCGGACCGGCCGGTGAACCTTCAGGGGCAGTTTAAAATGCGGATATCAAAGGGCGTGAAAGATCCGGTCATGGTCACGGTCCTGGCGTTGACGAGCGGAGCTTCCGCCGATAATACGGTTGTTTTTGTCTCGTGCGACAGCGTTTCCGTGCCGGAAAATGTTTTCAGGCAATGCTGCGCCGCAATCAGCAGGTTGGCGCCGGACCTGGATACGAGCCGCATTGTTTTAAACGCAACCCATACCCATACCGCCCCCGGTCTCAGTGAAGGCCATTATCCTCCCGTGCCAAGCGGCGTGATGACGGCCACGGAATATGCCGAATTTTTTGCCGGCCGGGCGGCGGAAGCCGTCCGGGAAGCCTGGGAAAACCGAAAACCGGGCGGCATAAGCTTTGGCCTGGGCACGGCCGTGGTGGGACACAACCGGCGCGCCACCTATTTTGAGGATGTCGCCGCGCGGATGAACGAGCAGGCGCCGGGCCGGTTTGCGAGCGGCCGCACGAAGATGTATGGCAGCACAAACGACCCGCTGTTCAGTCATATTGAAGGATACGAGGATCATTATGTGGACTTGTTGTACACGTGGGATGCCGGCAAAAAATTGACCGGCGTGGTGGTCAATCTGGCGTGTCCCTCGCAGGAAACCGAAGGGGATTATTATGTTTCCGCGGATTTCTGGCATGAAATCCGGCAGGAGATAAAAAAGCGGCACGGCGATGAAATTCAAATCCTTGCGCAATGTTCTCCGGCCGGCGACCAGTCGCCGCACCGGCTGTGGTACAAGCAGGCCGAAGAGCGCATGTTGGAATTGAGAAAACTGGACATGCGCCGGGAAATCGGGCGGAGGGTGGCCAACGCCGTGGATGAAGTTCTGCCGCCGGTCCGGGAAGCCGTTCAGACAAATCCGCCGCTCATGCATGTTGTTAAGGAAATACAACTGCCGCGGCGGATGATCAGCGATGAGGAAGCGGAACAGGCGCGAGCCGACCTTGTCAAACTGGAGGCGGGCGACAAAACAGAGGGACATTATTTTGCCAGCGTGCGGCGCTGTAAAAATGCGCTGGCGCGCTACGAAGCGCAAAAAAGCGGCAAAGCCATACCCATGGAATTGCACGTAATTCGACTTGGCGACGTCGCTTTTGCGACAAACCGATATGAATATTTTCTCGACTTTGGAATTCGCATCAAGGCGCGCAGTCCGGCCGTGCAGACATTTCTGGTTCAGCTGACCACGGATCGTCATGGCGCCGGCACATACCTGCCGACCGAGCGGGCGGTCGCCGGCAAGGGGTATGGCGGCGGCGCCTACGACAACGAGGTCGGCCCCGAAGGCGGGCAGGTGATCGTGGAGGAAACGGTCGGGCTTTTAAAGGAACTCTGGCCTGCCCGCAATGCTTCGCATAGCGATGCCGGCGGGGGCCGCAAATGCGAAAACCGAAGCGTGACGGCGAGAGCCGCCGCTGAATCAGGAGGCGACATATGAGATGCAGGCAACAACAATTGTTCGCTATGTTGATGATGCTGGCGTTTTCATGGGTTTGGTATGCCCGTTCCGACACGCATTACGTGTCGTTTTCCGGCACGAACAGGGCCTGGCTGGATGTAACGGTGCAAGCTGAATCAGAAGGGAGTAAAAACCTATGAGGGCAGCGCGTGTTGCGGCAGTTCTGCTTTGGTTGCTGATATTTTCGGGCGCCGGGCGGGCCGAAAGCGTCATTCATATTTCACCCCGGGGCAATGACACTGCGTCCGGCTCGGCCGAAACTCCCATTTGTACATTGCAACGCCTTGAAGCGATGCTTAGCGAACGCGCTGAAATCACAGAGGTTGTGTTCCATGGCGGGGTGTATTTCGGCGCGCTTGCCGTGCCTGTGCCAAACGGCGCCGAAGCGAAAAAACTTCCTCCGCTGCTTTTGCGGGCCGCTGACGGCGAAGAGCCCGTTCTTGACGGCGCCCTGATCCTCCCGGCCGGCGAAGCCAAGCCGGTGGAAGGGGCGGCGGGGGTGTATCAGATTGATGCCGCGCCGTTCTGCGGCAAGAAATCAGGCGATGAGATTCCACCCGTCTGGGATGCGGCCGCGCGAAAGCGTTATGTCATGGCAGCCGATCTCCCTGCCGTCAGACAATTCCCGGCATCCTGCACATTAACGAGCAACACGTTGTATTTTCACACCCCGGATAATCGTCCGCCGGCGGAGCAGCACATCCGGATCGGCCGTCTGATAAAAAGTGGAGTGTTGAATATCGTCCGTCCGAATGTGACTGTCCGCGGATTAATCGCAATGAACAGTTTGTCCGGCATGTTTTCATCAGGTTTTTACACGGACAAAAATACCGAACGCGTCACTTTTGAGAACTGCCGCGCCTCCAATTGCTCGCGCGGATTTCGGATCAGCGGGCGGCACATGCGCCTCCTGCGCTGCCGCGCCGAGGAGGTCGGCTGCGGCATTCTCATTAACGGCAAGAATGTTCTGGTGGAAGAGGGTGTTTTCCTGCGGGGACGGCGCGACGATTTCATGGTTCCCATGCTTGATCCGCAGGAGGATTGTGGCATTGAAGTGTATTTTCCCGCCGGGGAGGAAATCATAATCCGCGCGAATGTTATCAGGGGATTTTCGACCCACGGAATATTTTTTAAATGCTTTCAGGGTAATTGTTTTGTGGAACGCAATACGGTGGTGGATAACAAGTTCGGCATCAGCTGGCAGGTTTTCGTGCGCATTTTTGCCAGTAGCAACATCATCAGCGGCGTAGATCTGGCAACTCACGATGAGACCGTTGGACGCAGGCAATGGGCCAATGGAAACATTGTCTGGCCGGATAATGAGGCGATGCGCGCAAATGTGTGCCTGAATTGCATGGGAAGCAACAACATTTTCGCCGACCCGCGGTTTGCGGCGCCGGAAGTGAATGACTTTCGCCTTTTGCCGGACAGCCCGGCCCTGAACCGCGGCGGAAACGGACAGCCCGCCGGAGCGCTCGGGGCGGTTCCGAAAGATTTCAAGGACACTAATCCGCCGGTTCTTGAGCTTGGCGAACAGCCCGCGCTTGTTTCCGTGAGGGACAAGGCGGACACCTCGCCGCTTTTCATGGTTTCACAGCGCGAATTTCCGGTGCGCGCGCGCGCTCATGACGCCGCCGGGCGGGTAAGCCAAATGCGTTTGCGCATTGGCGATGAACCGTGGGGCGAGGCTGTGCCTTATGCGCAGGACTTCCCCGTCCGTCTGCCCGCCGGCTCCGGCGTGTTTCCCCTCAGTATCCGCGTTGCGGATGATGCCGGCAACTGGAGCGAGCCGGGCGTGATCCGCGTGCGGGGGGCGCTGGCGCCGCCAAAACTCGTGGAAGGGCCGACCCTGCGCGCCAATAGCAATGGCGTGGTCATTTCTTTTCTGACTGACGCGGAATGCCATGCGGCCGGGGAATATGGCGCCAACCGAAATTACGGCATGCCTCTCTTGTTGAGCGGAACCGCCAATTCCGGGGAGAAAGGGGCCGCCGCGCGCGAACACGTCTTGGGCGCGCTGTTTCCCGGACATGATCCGAATCAGTTGTGGTATTTCCGTATCCGCCTTGCGGATCACAAGGGAAAAACAACGCATGAATTCACGGGCGAGTTTCATCTCGCCGGCCAACCGCAAACGTATCAGGTTGATCCGGCGGGTGTGGACGAGGAAACCGGCGGGACGCCGGAGCGCCCCTGGCGCACGCTGCAGTATGCGGTGGATCGGACGCTGCCCGGCGACCAGGTGACGGTTATGTCCGGAGTGTACCCGGAGGGCGCGCTGATCACTCGGGGCGGCGTTGCGGGCGCTCCGCTCATTATCCGGGCCGGGGATAAATGGAAAAGCGTCATTGACGGCCAGAACCGGGTGAGCAAAGCCCTCTTGCAGGTGAAGAACGCTGCTTACGTGGAGATTGCCGGGTTTGAACTGCGCTGGTTCGGCGACCGAAGTCATTGCGCCGTCAGCCTGGAGAATGCCCCGCATGTCACGGTGCGCGAGTGCAAAATATGGAATGAGTTGCGCTGGGGGGAAGGACGCGTCGGCGGGATCGGCGTCGTGGCCGATAAATCGCCGGATTTTGTCCTGGAGCGGAGCCTTCTTTGCCGTCTGGACATTGGTCTGCGTCTGTCCGACTCGCCGCGCGCGCGCCTGGTCTACAATACGTTTCGGGCGTTTTCCCACGGCGGCCTTTGTTTTAATGGTTCCTCAATCCAGGGAACCGTTGTCCGGAACAATTCCATCAATTATGCCGGCAACTATGCCTACCTCATCAATATTGGAGCCGCTGATACCAACGGTCTGAAACTGAAATCATTTGATGCCGATTACAACAATTTGGGCACACATTTGAACTATGGGTATTGGCGGGGAGACCCCGGCGCCGCGCCGAACCTGACGAATGCCCGAGGCGGCAGCAAGGCGGTCGCCATTTTAACGCGCTCAGGCGGAACGTTCCTGCGTCCGGGGAGTGTGTACGGCGACAAGAAGCGCTCGCCCTGGAGCGATTCCGTGAAGAGAGATGATGCGCCAAGCCCGGACGAAGAAGGGTGGGAAGGCCCGGCCGTGTTGCGTTACCGGTGGATTCCCGACGCCGCCGCGCGCGCCGAAGACCGCGGTGTGTCCTACCTTATCGCCTCCACCTTTGAAGACTGGCAGGCTTTCTCCGGCCGGGAAAAGCATTCCATCTGGGCTGATCCGCGCCAATGCAACGTGCTGGAATTTGACTTTAGCCTGCTGCCGGACAGCCCGAATATCGGCGCCGGCGAAAACGGCGCGAATATCGGCGCCTTGCCGGTCTGCCGAAAGGAAACGGAAAAGAAACCTGAATGAGGAGGCAGATATGGCGGCGCAATAAAATGCGGGGTTGAACGTTGTCGCCGCTCCGCTTGCATCTTTGTAGCGCCTTGATTTTCTCCAAAGCGGTCACGGCAAAATCAAGTTCAATCAAGGGGAAAGTTCAACACTGGCGGCGAGAATGGCAAAGAAATAATCAAGCCTTATTCTTCCCGCAGCAGTTCTTGTATTTCAAATTGCTGCCGCAGGGACAATAATCATTCTTGCCTATTCGGGGCTGGACATCCGGCTTGGCCTGCTGGGCGAATGGAGAACGAAGAGCTTTACCTGTGAATTTTGCACGCAAAGCGCGCAAAATTCAGGTAACAAGTCTGTAAAAGAGCCAATTTCAGTTCCAGATATATGGATCAAGATTGGGAGCGAGCGAAGGGATTTGAACCCTCGACATCCACCTTGGCAAGGTAATTTTTCAAAATGCCGTAATCCCTCAGTTTTGAGGGGGAGAGAGAAACCGTAGGGGCTTCGCTTGCGAAGTCCTCTTCAATAAAGACGGGCGCGCGACAAGCGCGGCCCCTACGAAGACTGGCCAATTGAATTGCCATCCACCCACATAACTGAGGGGTTACAAAATGCCTTCAATCAAAATTCATACACTACGAAATTCATGTCAAGCCTGTTGTTGTAAGTCGTTGATGGCTTAATGATTGTCTGGATAAAATCAATCAGGACTGTTCTTCGTCTACCTTCCTGCCGAGTCGGGATATTTTACAAAACTAGTAAAGGTTAAATTCCTATTCTTCCTTTTCTTGCCATCCCGGCCAATATTTTTCTTGGACAATTTAACACCATTGCGTTGGAAAAATGAATTCAAGGTAGATATTTTTTGGCATCCTCAAGGCTCAATCCCAGCCAGACAGGTTTATAACCTTTGTAGTCTTGAAGCAGATTTTCAGCCTTTTTCTCCAAAAGAGCCATGTTGATTTTTGATTTATTCAGCTTAACCTCGGTCAGCGTGATTTCTTTTTTCAGGTCATTGACGGCAACAATATCAATCTCTTTCTCATTGTTCCGTTCCCAGTATGAGCCTATTTGATTGAATTGTCCGGTGTCTGCCAGTAAATCACGGAAAAAATTCTCCAGCATTCGGCCGCAATAAACGGCATAATCGCGGCGGATAATATCCCCCACATAACTGAAATTGCCGGTTTCCACTGCCGAACGGTTCCGATAGATAAACCGAAACCAGAAATTCAGGAAATTATCAGTAATCTTGTATTTCTGTAACCGTGAATTGGGTTTGGCATTAACGGGCTTATGCTTGGAGACAATGGCATAATCCTTTTCCAGCCTGTCCAAATAGCCTCCCACGTTGCTTTCCAACAAGGATTCAATTTCCGACCTGGCCGTCTTTCCTGACGCAATCAGTTCCAGAATTGAGAAATATGTGCCGTAATCCCTGCCGAATTCCTCTATCAACAGGTTTTTGCCCTCATGGATAAACGGCGAATTGGCATCCAGCATGAAATCCACCATCGTCCTGAAGGAAAGGGCTTCATTTTCAATGAACAGGTCAAGATACTTGGGCATGCCCCCGGTCAGCACATACATATCGAACAACGACTGAACATCATGCGCTTTGTAGTCTGATAAAATCTGATGAATGGCGCCGATTCTGAAAGGTTGAATAAGAAGAACCCTGTCGGATCTTCCAAATAAAGGCTCTTTTGATTCCTGAAAGATTTTATGCATGAGCGAATAAACTGAGCCGATAAAAATCAGGTTCAATTTGCATCTGGCTTTGTGCAAATCCCATAAATGCTGGATTTCAGAAAAAACAGAAGGATTAACGTTCTGGAATTCCTGAAACTCATCGACAATCAATGTAAAGTGCTCTTTTTTGGCAATCTCCAGCAGAAGGGCGAAAATATCCTTAAAGGCTTTGATATCTCCGATGACCGGAACATCAAAATGCTTTTTTATTTCATCAAGGAATTCTGCACACAGGAGAGGCTCGGACTTCTTCGACACAAATAAATAGATGAACTTATGGCGACTGGCATATTCCAGGGCAAGCAAGGTCTTTCCAACCCGTCTTCTGCCGGTCAAGACAGTCATTCTGGCGGAAGAACCGGACTGTTGAAACATCTTCTGCAGTTCGGTTATTTCTTTTTGGCGGTCATAGAATTTCATAGCTGCTGTCCTTTATCGTAACCGCCATTACAGTAACAGAAGTTGCGATATAATCAACCAAAAAAGAGAATTTATTAAACATGATTATTTGATGAGGATTTTACCAATCCCTGCAATTTATTCCGTCCGTCCCATAATAACGCCGCCATCTTATTTTTAGGCAAGCGTTCAAAATAAGCCGAAAAATACTTCGCATTAATAATGACGCCCTTTTATCTTGCCCCACGAAATTTGTAAAATGCCTGTGACCTCTCAAAACCATCCAGTGGTGTTCAGATATGCCCCAATATTTCAAATCGTTCTAGGGGCAAATATGGCACACAAGTTATGAAAACATATTCGTAATTGCCCTAAAATTTATTATTCTTTCCCGAATATTGCACGATTTTCGTGCAATATTCGGGTATCATGAATATTGCCGCGGTTAGCCGACCATATTGACTTACAGGGCAGGTCGCTTCAGCCGCTATTACGTGGTTACAAGCTTGAAAACATTGGATGCCTGAACGAAGCAATTGCCTGATAATACAGCAGATAATGAATGGGTGGAGCGAGCGAAGGGATTTGAACCCTCGACATCCACCTTGGCAAGGTGGAGCTCTACCACTGAGCTACGCTCGCTTGGCTTGAAAAGATATTTAATTTCTACCATACCCGCCGTTTTTATGCAATACTATTTTGCCCCAAAAAAATCGCGAAAAAAATTGCAAAAAATCTGTCCGGATGGTATTATTTGCGGATAAGAGTCTTTTGAAAAAAGGATATAAAACATGAGAGAAGTTTTAATATTTCCAGGAGAAGATGGATATTGGGTGGCGGAATGTCCCAGTCTGCCCGGCTGTATTTCTCAGGGGGCGACAAGGGAGGAAGCGATTAAAAACATCAAAGAAGCTATTGAAGGTTATATCCTTGCGCTTAAGTCACATCATTATTCGCCGGGATAATCCCTTTACCCAGACGGTTGTTCCGGATCATAAAGAACTTGATCGGGGCACACTTCGCGCCATCCTCCGCCAGACTGATATTTCAATTGATGAGTTTTGCCGATTGATATAAGCATGCCGTCTGACAAGAACGGCGCGTGGCCGGCAACGGCCCTTCTGCACCGGAAAAGACGGCAAGCAAAATGTAACCCCTCAGCCTTGCTGGCAATTGCAGTCTCCGCGCTTGTCGCGGAAGAAACGTAGGGGTCGTGCTTGCCGCGACCCTTTTTCAGAGGGCTCCGGCAAGCGGAG